>DATEMK010000587.1:0-3223 GCA_035275625.1 Bacteroidia bacterium | reverse complement strand
CCATTCCTACCCGAATGGGGGATGGTTTTCATTGGCACTGTAAAAATCACTTTCTTAATGAAGCTGTCTTAAATAAAGTAAGGCAGCTTTATTTATTTTAATAGTTTTACCATATCAGCGCACCTCTCCCCATCCATCGCAGCGCTCACAATCCCCCCCGCATAACCCGCACCTTCACCGCAGGGGAATAAGCCTTTTATTCCGGGATGCATCAGTGTTTCTTTATCGCGGGGAATTCTGACAGGTGAAGAAGTCCGTGATTCAACTCCTACCAGCACCGCTTCATTTGTATAATAGCCTTTCCCGCCATGGCGGGCAGGCATCTTTTTTCCAAATGCTTTCAATCCTTCGCGCAAAGCAGTTGAAATTTCTTTTGGCAAAACAGTATCCAGCTTCACAGAATTAATTCCCGGGATATAAGAACAGGGAGGGAGGGAAGACGAAAATTTATTTTCAACAAAATCAATCATGCGTTGCGCAGGAGCCTGCAGATTATTTCCTCCCGCTTTAAAAGCCGTTTGTTCAATTTGTTTTTGATAAGCTAAAAATTTTAATGCTCCTGCTTTCTCAAACTGTGCGACATCTTTATCTTCCACACTTGCTACCATTCCTGAATTTGCAAACGGATTATTTCTTTTAGATGGCGACCATCCGTTAACTACTATTTCATTTACATCTGTTGCAGCGGGTGCAATAATTCCGCCCGGGCACATGCAGAATGAATAAACACCCTTTCCGTTCACCTGTTGAGCCATCGAATAGGAGGCAGGTGGCAGAAATTTATTTCGCGTGCTGCAGTGATATTGCGCTGCATCAATTATTTTTTGCGGATGCTCAATTCTCACACCGATAGCAAGCGGTTGGGGTTCAATTAAAATGTTTTGCTTTTGCAGCAGATAAAAAATATCACGTGCCGAATGCCCGGTTGCAAGAATTACTGCATCGGCAAAAAAAGAAGTAAGGTTCTCTCCGAAGGAGTCCTCACGGACAGAATTACTTTCAGAAACTTTAATTCCTTTTATTTCATTTGACGAAATAATAAATTCTTTCAGCTTTGTATGGAAATGAATTTCACCGCCACATTCAATAATTTTTTCACGCATGGAAGTAATGATCTGCGGAAGCTTGTTTGTTCCTATATGCGGATGTGCATCAATGGCAATATCATTCTCCGCGCCATGCTCAATAAATGTCCGGAGAATACGGTTAATATCCCCGCGCTTTGTGGAGCGTGTATATAATTTTCCATCCGAATATGTTCCTGCACCGCCCTCACCAAAACAATAGTTGGAATCAGGATGAATGATGCTCTTTTTATTTATATCTGCAAGGTCCCTTCTCCGCTCACGGACATTTTTTCCTCTTTCGATAATAACAGGTTTAAATCCAAGCTCAATCAACCGCAAAGCGGCAAACATTCCTGCAGGCCCGCAGCCAATAATTAAAACCGGATTAGCATTACTGACGTTTTTATAATCCCGTGAAAAATTTTGCTCAGGAATTTTTTCTTCCGCATTAAAAACTTCAGTGAGCAAACGGATTTTTACTGTCGAAGAACGCGCATCAATAGAACGTTTAATGATGCGGTAAGATGAAAAGTTTTTTTCCTTCTGAAAAATTTTTCTTTTCACTTCCTGCTCATTTGCCGCCTCTTCAGGCAGAAGAAAGAGCTCAAGTAATTTCATTATTCAAAGGTTATTGATATGAGCCATATTTTGGAATGCAAACTATTCAGCGAACTGGAATAAATTTTTGCATCCGGAACCAAAAGATTTTTTACACCGTGATACATTTTTGCTTCAATAGAAAGTTTAAAAAGCTGCATGTAAAAATCAAACCCCGCACCAATAGTATAGCCGTAATCTTTCCTGCTCAGCCTTACGAAATCTTTATCCTTGTTGGCCACCTTTTCCTGCGACACCATGTCAATGCTGTATTTGGCTCCGCCTAAAGCATACACGCGATAATTCCCCACACGGTTCGATTTGAATTTCAATTCCACGGGAAATTCAAGAAATGTGGATTCTATTTTTTTTGTAACCTCGGCCTCCTTTATTCCATTCACATAAAATGAATAAACAAGATCGCGTTCAGAGAAAGCAAGATCAGGAACAAAACGCAAATCAAAGTTTTCTGTCAGGCGAAGGTTGGTTACAATGCCTAAATTAAATCCGCTTGTCGGAATTACTTCCACCACATAGAGCGAATCAAGATGATTAAAATCACCTGCCCGTTTCACAACAAAGTCAGTTTTGTTAATTCCCAGCATAAATCCGAAATGGATTTTCTGCTTATCATATTTTGGAAGACTCTCTATTTTATTTCGCTGAGCAAACGCAGTCATAAAATAAAAAAAGCAGGTCACAAGAAGAATGAGTTTCTTGTGGTTTTGAAAATTGTTACTATTAATCGTCATTTACTTTTTCCCGGTATAAATGGATGCAATGCCAAACGTAAGCGGTATGCATTTAGTATTTGAAAATCCTGTTTCATTCAGCAATTTAATAAAATTCTTACCTGAAGGAAATGTTTTTACAGATTCAGGAAGATAACTGTAAGCACGGTTATCTTTTGAAACGATTCTTCCGATGAATGGCAAAATATTTTGAAAGTAAGCATGATAGATCTGCCTTACGGGAAATTTTTCAGGAGTAGAAAATTCAAGGATCACCAGTGTCCCGTTCTTTTTTAATACACGATAAATCTCTGACAATCCTTTTGAAAGGTTTTCAAAATTCCGTACTCCGAAACCTGCTGTAATGGCATCGAAAGAATTGTCTTCAAAATTTATTTTTTCTGAATCGCCTGGTAATAATTCAATCTTATGTTCTGCATTTATTTTTTTAATTTTTTTTCTGCCGATGTCAAGCATTTCGTTTGAAATATCAATTCCTTTTATCGAATCAGGCTGCAGTGTTAATGCTTCAATGGCAAAATCAGCAGTGCCGGTTGCAATGTCAAGAAGTATTTTTGGCTTATCATTTTGTAAAAGAGCAATGGCTTTTTTTCTCCAGCGCCTGTCAATGCCTAAAGAAAGAAAATGGTTTAAAAAATCATAACGTGGTGCAATGTTATCAAACATTGCTTTCACCTGTTCTTTTTTGCTTCCTTCGGTGTGGTTATATGGAGTAACGATTGACAAATTCAAAGCTTCTTTAATCCTCTTCGTTGATGCCGCGATTATTCGTAAATTCGTTTATACTCGCTTGCCTGCCGGCAGGCA
>DATEMK010000586.1:0-3624 GCA_035275625.1 Bacteroidia bacterium | reverse complement strand
CAGCAAGAAAAACGATGGCGGCAATAAAGTTAGACCGATTGAAATATTCGTTTAGAAAATAAAAACTGAAGTACCATGAATTCTATGAACTTATTAATGAAGTGGAAATCGTATGCACCCTGCCTGAGAAGCATACTTCGAATGGTTGCAGCATTCATGTTTATAATGTCAGGGACAATGAAACTTTTTGCTTTTCCTGTTGGGGTTCCGCCTGATGGCGGTACATTACCGCTCATGTCCCAGGCGGGAATCGGAGCTGTTCTTGAAGTTTTCGGTGGCGCACTTCTCCTGATAGGCCTCTTTACCCGCCCCGTAGCCTTCCTCCTGGCAGGCGAGATGGCAGTGGCGTATTTTCAATTTCATCAGCCGCAGGGAATTTGGCCCATTGTGAACGGGGGAACAGATGCTGTGCTTTATTGTTTCCTCTGGCTCTACATTTCGGCAGCAGGTGGCGGAAAGTGGAGTATTGATTCATTTATAGGAAATAGAAATAAAAATCATCCGGAATAAACTTTCCATCCATCGTTAAAAATAAACCATACTCAAATAGAAACATTTAAAAAAAAATACAATGAAAACAGAACCATTTGTAATCGAAAGAATATTCAATGTCCCTGCCGCAAGAATCTGGAAAGCCATTACCGACAAAGCTGAAATGAAGCAATGGTATTTTGACATTGCAGAATTCAAACCCGAAGTAGGCTTTGAATTTCAGTTTCCCGGGGAGGGGCATAACTGCGAAAAATATATGCATCTCTGTAAAATAACAGAAGTGATTCCCGGGAAAAAACTCACTTACAGCTGGCGGTATGAGAACTATGAAGGAAACTCATTTGTAACTTTTGAATTGTTTGAAGAAGGTAATTCAACACGGTTAAAATTAACGCACACAGGTTTGGAAACTTTCCCTGTGAATAATCCTGATTTTGCAAAAGAAAGTTTTGCAGAGGGATGGACACACCTTATTGGAACTTCACTGAAGGAATTTACGGAGAAGGAAAAAGTTTCTTAAAACTGACAAAGCCGTCTTTGATTTTTTCATTGTGATTTTGGTGTTTTTGTGATTTGGCGGCAAAATGCAGGATGCAATTTACTGCATAAAAAAAATTTAACCCTCCTTACTTGTTTATTCCGAAACTTTAGCCAAATTTGTAAAGAACCAATTGATAGTATTACAATCATTTTAATAAATAAAAAACATGTCAACCACAGCAGAAACCAAAGAAACCAAAGAAAACAAAGAGAAGCTTAAAGTATTGCAATTAGCCATTGATAAAATTGAAAAAAGTTATGGTAAAGGTACCATCATGCGCCTGGGCGATAATGCCATTGAACCGCTCGAAGCCATTTCAACAGGTTCCATTTCGCTCGACATCGCGCTCGGTATTGGTGGAATTCCCAAAGGACGCGTAGTTGAAATATACGGACCTGAATCTTCAGGTAAGACTACTTTATCCATGCACGCCATTGCTAACGTGCAGCGTAATGGCGGCATTGCAGCGTTCATTGATGCTGAACATGCATTTGACCGTTTCTATGCGCAGAAATTAGGAATTGACATTGAAAATCTTCTTATCTCGCAGCCCGATAACGGAGAACAGGCGCTGGAGATCACTGAAAATTTAATCCGTTCAGGAGCTATTGACATTATCGTAATTGACTCAGTTGCTGCATTAACTCCGCGCAGCGAAATTGAAGGTGAAATGGGCGACAGTAAGATGGGCTTGCATGCCCGCTTAATGTCACAGGCATTGCGAAAGCTGACTGCTACCATCAGCAGAACCGGCTGCTGCTGTATTTTCATTAATCAACTTCGCGAAAAGATAGGAGTGATGTTCGGTAATCCTGAGACCACAACAGGCGGTAATGCTTTAAAATTTTATGCTTCAGTAAGACTGGATATCCGCAGGATTGGCCAGTTGAAAGAAGGTGAAAATATTGTGGGCAACCGCACCCGTGTGAAAGTGGTGAAAAATAAAGTGGCGCCACCTTTCAAAACCGCTGAGTTTGACATCATGTATGGCGAAGGAATCTCAAAAGCGGGTGAAATTGTGGATCTTGGTGTAGAACATAATATCATCAAAAAGAGCGGTTCATGGTTTAGTTATGGCGATACCAAGTTAGGGCAGGGGAGAGATGCGGTGAAACAACTGCTCATTGACAATCCCGAGCTTTCAGAGGAGATTGAAGGAAAGATCAGAGAAGCGCTGACAGTGATTAGTTAATTGTGTTAATTAAGTTGATTAAGTTGATTGTGTAATTGGATAATGATTTAACATAATTAACTTAATTAACATAATCAACCACTTATGACACTCCGCAAAACCAAATATATTTTTTTGCTCATGGTAATTTCTGCTTTTATATCATGCAGAAATAAAAAGGAAAACAATAATCCAAATGTTATTGAACCGGTTGTTGATACCTCCGCAAGCGGAAAAGCTATTTCGCAGCTGAGTGAAAAGATTATCGCAAATCCGAAAAATCCGGATCTTTTGTATGAGCGTTCGAAGCTGTATATCCAGGAGCGAAACTTTCAGTATGCAATGGATGATATAAAAAATGCATTGAAGGAAGACAGCACAAAAGCTCCTTATTTCATCACGCTTTCTGATTTGTATTTTGCAGCTAACAAAACCTTCTATGCAAAATCTGCGCTGGAAAAATGTTTGACACTTGATCCGGAGAATGTGGATGCGCACACCAGGCTCGCAGAGATTTTTTTTCTTGTAAAAAAATACGATGATGCAACTGACCACTTGAATGCAGTCTTGAGAAAAGATCCGGATAATGTGAAAGTATATTTTATGAGCGGGATGATTTATAAAGAAACCGGGGATACTGCGAAAGCCATTTCAGCTTTTCAGAAAGTAATTGACCTGGATGAGAAGAATTATGATTCTTTCATGCAGCTCGGAGTTTTATATGAGGCAAAAAAAAATCCCCTTTCTCTGCAATATTATAGCGGGGCATTAAAATTAAATCCACAAAGTGAAGAAGCGCTTTACGGGCGTGGTTTATATTACCAGGATCATAATGACCTCGACAAAGCGATTCAGGATTATACAAGCATTGTACAGCTGAATCCGAAAAATGCTCATGCGCATTTCAACCTGGGCTATATACATTACAATAATTTAAAAGTGTATGACCAGGCAATCAAACATTACAATGATGCCATTGCTGCTGATCCTGACTATGTGGAAGCCTATTACAACCGCGGCTTATGCTATGAAGCTGTTGGAGATATAGCCGCTGCAAAAAAAGATTATGATAAAGCCATCAGTTTCAGGCCAAACTATGACCTTGCTTTGAAAGGATTGGAAAGAATAAAAAAATAGCGCTTATTTATTATTTTTTCAGAATTGGTTTATGATTTACGGCTTCTTTACAGGAATATGGCTTTTAACAGCAAAAGCCGGGTTGTATTTTTGTTAACAAACATCTCTGAAACAGTAAATCCATTTAATATATTACAGTAATTTTATTTTTTAATTTTGTGGTGTATTAGTTGATTGATAAGGCAATCAACCCGGTAAAGCCGGGTAAAAAGTTAATTATTTGACGGATAAGCAGGTAAAATGTCAATGGATAAAAATATAGAAAGCAAACGTTGGAAAGCAG
>DATEMK010000585.1:0-3939 GCA_035275625.1 Bacteroidia bacterium | reverse complement strand
AAAATATCATTTTTCATAAACGAATCTGTATTTTGCTGTCGAATTTACCAATTGATCCTTCAAAGGATCAAAAAATAAAAATCCGCATGATGTAAAATAATTTTGCTATTCGGAAGAACCTGCTTGTTTGTATTCCAAAAGCTCTTTTTCCAATTCTTCAATTTTCTTCTCAAGAAGAGGAAGTTTTTTAAATACGACATACACCCGTTTATAATCTGAAATATTAAAGGCCGGAGAACCCTGAACAATTTCTCCCGCAGTGGTGATGCTCGTTCCGATTCCCGACTGGGCAGCAATTTTTACATTGTCTGCAATGGTCAGATGCCCGACAATGCCTACCTGCCCGCCTATCATGCATTGCTTTCCGATTTTTGTGGAGCCTGCAATCCCGGTTTGGGCAGCAATTACAGTATTTTCTCCAATCTCCACGTTATGGGCAATCTGAATTAAATTATCCAGTTTCACTCCTTTTCTGATTATGGTGGAACCTAATGTTGCCCGGTCAATGGTGGAGTTTGCGCCAATTTCCACATGATCTTCAATAATTACATTTCCGATTTGAGGGACTTTTTTGTAATTACCTTCATGGGGTGCAAATCCGAAACCATCTGCGCCAATTACTACACCTGAATGAATGGTACAATTTGCACCGATCTTGCATTGTGTATAAATTTTTACACCTGAATTTATGACTGTGTTATCTCCCACTTCCACATGGTCGCCAAGATAAACGTGCGGATAAATTTTGACATTGTTCCCGGTCTTCACATTATTTCCCAGGTAAGCAAAAGCACCGATATAAACATCTTTCCCCACTTGCGCTGACGGGGAAATAAATGAATGTTCCTCAATTCCCTTTTTATTTTGAAGCACCTGGTTGTAAACCTCCAGGAGCTTTGCAAAACTTTTGTAAGCATCTTCTACCCGGATCAGAGTTGAATTCACTGGTTGCTCAGCAACAAAATCTTTATTGACAATAACAATGGACGCTTTTGTAGTATAAATAAAAGGAGCATATTTGGGATTGCCCAGAAAACTCAATGAACCCGTGTCACCTTCTTCGATTTTTGAAAGCTTATTAACGGTGACGGAAGCATTGCCTTCAATTGAACCCTCTAAAAGATCACTTATCTGCTGAGCAGTAAATTGCATTTTTTTTGAAATCTGTTTGCTTTGGACAAAAATACACATTCTGAGAGACTGTGCAAGATGGGGTAGCTCTCAAAAATTATTCAAGATTTTTCAAATCAAGGTTGCGAATAAACTGTTTTGATTTTTCCATATCTTCATAAAGAATTCTGTCTTCTTTAATAAACGGAACTGCTTTACGATAATCGTTGTAAAGTTTTTCTAACTGTGGAGATGTTTTTAAAGGTCTCCTGAATTCAAGCGCCTGCGCTGCAGTGAGCAATTCAATGGCAAGAATATTTTCAAGATTTTTGACCACCTTGTAAAGTTTTGTGGCTGCATTTGCCCCCATGCTTACATGATCTTCCTGCCCGTTGGATGAAACAATGCTGTCAACTGATGCCGGAGTACATAATTGTTTATTCTGGCTTACCAATGCTGCCGCAGTATATTGTGGAATCATCAATCCTGAATTTAAACCGGGATTTGCGACAAGAAATGGCGAGAGATTCCTTTGTCCTGAAATCAATTGATAGGTTCTTCGCTCACTAATGCTTCCTAATTCAGAAAGCCCGATGGCGAGATAATCCATGGCTAATGCCAAAGGCTGCCCGTGAAAATTTCCGGCAGAAATAATTAAATCAGCGTCAGGAAAAATTGTGGGGTTATCTGTTACTGAATTTATTTCAGTAAATAAAGCGTGAGCAGCATGGACAACCGCAGCTTGTGAAGCACCATGAACCTGCGGAATACATCTGAATGAATATGGATCCTGGACATGTTTTTTTTCCTGCTTAATAATTTCACTGTCTTTTAATAAAGAACGTAAATGAATGGCAGTTTCAATTTGACCTTTGTGCGCACGCACTTCATGTACCAGGTGATGGAAGGGCTCCATGCGTCCATCAAAAGCATCAAGAGAAATTGCACCGATTACATTTGCAAGATGTGACAAACGCTGGCTTTGCATGATTGCCCACGTTCCATACGCGCTCATGAATTGTGTTCCGTTCAATAATGCAAGTCCTTCTTTTGATTTGAGAGAAACAGGCTGCCAGTTTAGTTCCTTGTAAACAGATGCTGTTTTTTGATTTTTTCCTTTATAAAAAACTTCTCCTTCTCCGATCAATGGCAAACTTAAATGTGCAAGCGGAGCAAGATCACCCGAAGCACCGAGTGAGCCCTGCTGATAAATGACGGGAAGAATATCGTTGTTGTAAGAATCAATTAAACGCTGAACAGTTTCTAATTGTACTCCTGAATTTCCGTAGCTCAATCCCTGTATTTTCAAAAACAGCATCAGCTTTACAATTTCATGAGGTACCTCCTCTCCTACTCCACACGCATGGGACCGCACAAGATTTACCTGCAACTGCTCCAGGTCATTTGATGAAATACTTTTATCGTAAAGCGCTCCAAATCCGGTATTGATTCCATAAAAGGCGTCAGTATTACCGGAAAGTTTTTTATCAAGATACTCACGGCATTTGACAATTTTATTTTTTGATTCTTCGGATAATTCAAGCTTAGCATTTGATTCAATGATTTCTTTTATTTTATTGAAATCAATATGGGTGGAAGATATTTGGTGGGTTTTCATTTTTAGTTGCCACGAATTACACGAATTCACACTAATTATTTCGTGAAAATTAGTAGAATTAGTAAATATGAGTTGAAGATATTTGGTTGGTTTTCCATTTTTTATTTGCCACTAATTACACCAATTGCCACTAATTAATTAGTGTGAATTCGTGTAATTAGTGGCTATTATTAATCTTTAAAATTACATCTTCAATTTTTAATTTCTCCTGTTCTCCTGTTTGCATATTTTTTAATGTCAGCTCTCCGGTTTTTATTTCTTCGCTTCCAACCAAAACTACAAATGGAATTTTTTTGTCATCAGCATAGCTCATTTGTTTTTTCATCTTGGCTGAATCAGGATAAATTTCAGCATTGATTCCTGCTGTGCGAACTTGCTGCAATAATTTCAGACAATATTTTTCTTCTTCTTTTCCGAAGTTCACAAACATGACTTGCGTTGTTGATGATTGAAGATTCAATTGACCAAACAATTTCATTTCTTCCATTACATCATAAATTCTGTCAACACCAAAAGAAATTCCTACTCCTGAAACATTTGGCAAACCGAAAATTCCTGTGAGATCATCATAGCGACCACCACCAAGAATGCTGCTTGTAAAAGTGGAGCGTGAGTCATTTACTTTTACTTCGAAAATTGTTCCTGTGTAATAATTTAACCCTCGAGCTAAACTTAAATCAAGTTCTAATTCGTTTTTCAGACTCATCGGATCAGGATATTTGATGAAATTTTTAAAAATATAATCTATTTCCTCATATCCTATTTTTTCAGTTTCTGAATTGCCAAATAAATCTTTAAGTTTTCCTATCTTATTAGCATTTGTAGAAGCAGAGGAAGATTCAAACAAAAAAGTAAAAAAGTTGTGCCATTCTTTACCTTCCAATTTAAATTGATAAGCGAGCATATTTAAAACATGGACTCTCCCTTCTTTATCGATCTTGTCAATAATTGAAATAAATAAATCAAAGTCTTCTTTATTCGTAATGCCAACTTGTTTTGCTAATGCATTTAATATTTTTCTATTATTAATTTTTATCTTCACAGAAATTCCAAGCTTTGAAAACACCTCATCAATCATCTGAATCATCTCTACCTCATTCAACAAAGAATCAGACCCAATTACGTCTGCATCACACTGATAAAATTCTCTATACCTTCCTTTCTGAGGACGATCTGCTCTCCAGACAGGTTGAATTTGATATCGCTTAAAC
>DATEMK010000584.1:0-8831 GCA_035275625.1 Bacteroidia bacterium | reverse complement strand
TGCAGTTGCGCAAGCAGTAGCAGTAGAAATCGGTTGCTCTTTCGGGAAACCTGATCATCCAAAAAGATGATTTTGACATGTAAACTTTTATTTACCATTATTTTTAATTTACATTTGTCTTTGCTTTTTATATGTTAAATCATATTGCTCTTTACCCTGCAACCTTATTAACTAAAATCCATGAAAAAAAATTTAATTTATCTGATTTGCCTGGTTCTTTTGTCAGTCAATGCATTATACAGCCAGCAGCAAAAGTTCACTGGGAAATCTGTTGTTCCGCTCAAAAATCCTGAGTTCAATAAACCGGTTAAGCTGCTTCCTGCTTCGACAGGAGAAGAAATAATTCCTGTGAAGCGGCCAGCTCTGCCTGCGCGTCATGGAGGTAACAATTCGGTTACAGGATTATGGAGCATCATCGGGAACACAACGTACGATTTACAATCCAATGGCTCCACGCTCAATTCCATCTATAATGACGGAAATAATATTGGCTCCGTGTTTTCATTCAGCTCCGACCTTACCGGGAGTTATCCTGACCGCGGTACAGGTTACAACTTCAGCAATGATAACGGAGTTAACTGGATGACTCCGCCAGTGGCAAGAGTGGAACCCGACCGCAGAGGCTGGCCAAACATTGACAAACTGGGCAGCGGTGAATGTTTTGTTTCTCATAAAGGAGGGGATTCGCTTGGTTTTTATTTCCGCCCGGTGCAGGGTACCGGTTCATGGACAAAAACAGGATTGGTTCCGCCCGATGCTTTAAATTTTAATTACCCGCTGTGGCCCAGAATGAAAGTGGCTGGCGCTGCCGGAAATACAGTTCACGTGGTTTCATTGACTACTCCAATCGCAAATGGTGCCATTGCATTATTTAACGGAATAGATGGTGCTATGATTTACAGCCGTTCACAGGATGGCGGTAATACCTGGAATATCAATAACAGCTTGTTGCCCGGCATAGATAGTTTGCATTATTCCGGTATGAGGGCTGATAATTATGCAATTGATGCGAAAGGGAATACAGTAGCCATTGTCCATGGAGGTTTGACCAACGACTGGATTTTATGGAAATCCGTTGATGATGGCACCACATGGACGCGGACGGTTATTAAAGAGTTTCCGATACCAGCCTATGACCAGGCAACAATGACTACAGATACTAACAGTGATGGGATAGCTGATACACTTGAAGCCGTTGACGGAATAGTTTCAGTATTGATTGACAATACAGGAATGGTTCACTGCTGGTCAGGAAGATCATTTGTTATACAGGATTCTATCACCCCCGCTGTTAATTATTTCCCTTATACAGATGGGTTGTATTACTGGAATGAAAGCTATTTCAGTTCACCACCGGTTATTCTTGCATCCGTATTGGATCTTGACAGCAGCGGTACGCTTGAAATCGGATTCTCCATGGCCATTTATGGCGGCTGCATGACAAGCATGCCGACAGCCGGCATAGATGCAAACTCCAATATTTTTCTCGCATACTCAAGCATCGTGGAAAATACCGATAATGGTGCAGATCAGAATTATCGCAACATATATTGCATGGTTTCGCCCGATAACGGAAACAGCTGGTCGCAGCCTGTAAATCTTTCCAATTCCGATTTTGACGAAGCCGTTTTCCCTTCCATGGCACGTGAAGTGGATGCCAATGTTCACATCCAATGGATGCAGGATGCCGAACCGGGCCTTTCCGGGATTAGTTTTGACAATGATCCGATTACAGTGAATGATATTGTTTATGACCTGGAAGATACAACGGGAATTTTCCAGGGGATCAGTCCTTCGCCACATTTTCAAAATCACATCACCGGGACTGTTTTTTATGACCTCAATCAAAACGGGATTATGGATGGCGTTGATTTTGGAATGCCCGGTCAAAAACTGAGAATTCTTCCTGACAGCACTATTAAATTTACTAATTCAAACGGTGACTATGATTTCCGTGTAGACACCGGCAGCTATACGGTCGAATATCTTCCTGACCCCGCGTGGCAAATCACTTCTGATTCGGCAACGTACACTGTATATACGGATACCATTTTAATTGTTTTTTCCAACCGGGATTTCGGAGCTATCGGCACCTCTGCAATTTATGATCTCACAACTTCGCTCACCAGCAGCCAGCCGCGCTGTACCAGCGATGTTAATTACTGGATTAATTATACGAACACCGGAACTGCCGTTATTGACACCGGCATAGTAACATTTGTCAAGGATCCGCTCATGACTTTTGTGCAGAGCACCCCGCCTTATAATACTGCCAGCGGTGATACATTTACCTGGATTTTCACTAACCTTCTCCCCTTCCACCAGGGACAAATTAATATGTTACTTCACATAGGCCCCCCGCTTGCACAGGGTGATACCATTCATAACTGTGCAGCAATTTATTACAATGACGGTTCAACCCTTCGCACCAGCAATGATTGCCTCACGCAAATTATTACCTGTTCATTAGATCCGAATGATAAAAGTGCCGATCCAGAAGGTTTGGGCATACAACATTTAACCCTGCTTTCCGATACGCTCCAATACACTATCCGTTTTCAAAATACAGGAACAGACACGGCATTTACTGTTCGCATTAAAGACACGCTTGATGCAGCGCTCGATATAAATACATTCAGGGTGGTGGCAGCCAGTCATGCTGTGCAAACCACTTTAGAAAGCAATGGGGCGCTCGAATTTTTCTTTGATAACATATTACTGGCCGACAGCAATGTAAACGAACCGGCCAGTCATGGGTTTGTCAAGTACCTCATAAAAGCAAAAGCCGGAACACCCAGTTCAACCCCGGTTCAAAACACTGCATACATTTATTTTGATTTTAATCCGCCTGTAACCACCAATACAACATTGAATACACTGGTAACTACAATTTCAGTAAATGAAACAGCATCCCCTGAAATTAAATCAAAGATTTATCCCAATCCGTTCACCGAATCTGCCATACTCATTTTTGAAAATGAGAAAAAAGAAAAATTCAGCCTCGAAGTTGTTGATATGACGGGCCGGAAATTACAGCAGGCCGAAAATATTATTACAGGCAGAATAACCCTTAAGAAGGGCACTCTTGCGCACGGTATTTATTTATACCGGCTCATTGACGCTCATGGAAAAAATGCATGCCGCGGCAAAATGATTATTGAGTAAAATTTTTGTTTTTTTTGCAGGGTTCATTTTCTGTTTTAAATCTGGCAGATAAGTTATGTATTGTCTTGCACTGTCCCTTTAAATCATGCATCTTCGTATCAAAGCCCAAACAGCAAAAACTTTAACATGTAATTAACTTTTTTCAGAGAATATTTTTAAGGGTTATTCCGTTACTATGGAAATCTAAAACATTTTTTTATGGAAGATAAAAAAGAACTAACCTTTTTCGAAAAAGCATCCAATTGGATTCGTAATTCAATTACACTGCGCCTTTTTACCATCGGAATTCTCCTGCTCATTATGCTGGTTCCGGTAAACATGATTGAAAGCCTCATCCGGGAAAGAGAAGGCAGGCAGCGGGAAGCACAAAATGAAATAACTGCAAAATGGGGATATGCACAAAGCATCACCGGACCCGTTCTCACCATTCCATACAATGTGTTCAGCAAAATATACGATAAAAATGAAGCCAGCCAATACAGGCTCACCACCGCTATTCATTATTATCATTTCCTGCCTGACAGACTCAGCATCACCGGGACAGTAAACCCCGAAGTGCGTTACCGCGGCATCTTTGAAGCCATTGTTTATTCCTCTGAAATTGAAATGAGCGGTATTTTTTCACAGCCGGTGCTGAATGATCCTGACATAAAAAATAATCTAAGATGGAACGAAGCATTTATTGCGACCGGCATCACAGACCTTCGCGGAATACAGGAAGGAGTAAAACTTTTATGGAATAACAAACCCGGGCTTTTCAGTCCCGGCATGAATACCCGCGATGTGATAGCTTCGGGAATAAGTGTTCCCGTAGAAGTGCTGCCTGCAGATACCGTGCAAAATAAAACCTACAACTTTAACATCAGGTTAAAATTCAACGGAAGCACCAACCTCAATTTTGTTCCGCTCGGTAAGGAAACCGATGTGCGCCTTATATCACCCTGGCATACGCCCAGTTTCGATGGCGCCTTTCTTCCCGATGACAGAAAGATTGACAAAAGCGGATTCCAGGCGCACTGGAATATTCTGAACCTGAACCGCAGCTATCCCCAGCAGTTTGCCGGAACCACCCCGGGCATTGCAGAATCCGCTTTTGGCGTAACATTGATGATGCCTGTTGACCAGTATCAGAAAAGCATGCGTGCGGCAAAATATGCCGTGCTGTTTATTTCCCTCACTTTCATGGTATTCTTTTTCATACAGATCATAAATAAAGTACGCATCCACCCGATTCAATATATACTGGTTGGCTTTGCCTTATGCATTTTCTATGCGCTCCTCATTTCTTTATCCGAGCATATTAATTTCGGATTTTCATATTTAATTTCTTCAACAGCAATTATTGCTTTGATAACTTTCTATGCGCAGGGAACTTTTAAAAACAGGAAACTTTCGGGGCTGCTTTCTGCAATTATGGTTATCCTGTATGGATTTATTTTTACAATTATTCAGCTGGAAGATGTGGCGTTGCTCGTGGGAAGCATCGGCTTGCTTATCGCGTTAGCTATTGTTATGATTGTTACGCGCAACATTGACTGGTATAACAGCAGCCAGTTTATCCGGAAGAAAAGTGATTAGTTTTTAATTCGCGGAAAAGTTTTCCGTTCAGTTATTTCATTCCACGGCTAATTTGAATACACTCACCTTTTTTTCCTGAACAATTTTAAGAGTGTAAATTCCGCGTGAATGTCCTGAAAGATCCACTACCTGCTGGCGATTGGTAAAAGGCTGCTGCAAAATCATTTTCAGGGCTTTGCTTTTAAACATAATGCCATTCTTTTCAACCTGATTTATTATCCATAAATTGCATCCCTTATTATTTCATTTTAATGTTACGAATTAATTTTTTTCTGCCTGTTTTTTTTGCTTTTGGGAGTATCCTTGCATCTGCACAGGAAAAAACAATTGTTTTAAAACATATTACCACTTCTGAGGGACTCTCTGACAACCAGGTTACCTGCATGCTCAGGGATAATCTTGGTTTTCTGTGGATTGGTACCAAGGATGGTTTGAACCGGTATGATGGCCGGGATTTTTATGTTTACAAATACAACGATAATGACAGCAACTCCGTTTGCGGCAACATCATTTCATGCCTGGAAATTGACAACGATTCATTGCTCTGGATTGGAACGGCATCATCAGGTTTTTGCAGCTACAATTTCAGAACGCAAAAATTCAAATGGTATAATAAATCAAACTCTGAATTAGTAACGGATAACATCAACGATATTGCTTTTGACAAAAGGAGGAACTGTCTTTGGATTGCCCAGAATAATGCCGGCCTGCAGATTTTCGATTTAAAAACAAAATCTACTGACAAAAAACAAAAGCGGATTTCCACTAATACTTATTACGATGTGCTTGTGTATGACACCATACCTTACTTTGCCGGTATCATAGAGTCGCTCAAGCGATTAGGAAAGGTGGGCAAATTTCGCACCCCGCTTATGGACACTGCCATGACTATTAATAAAATCACTCTTGCGAGTGATGCACATTTGTGGTGTGGTGCATGGGATAATGGGTTGCACCAGTTTGATGCAAACGCAAAGCGAATTGCAACTTATTTTTTTGATGGCACTAACAAGTTGAAACTGTCGGGTGAAGAAATCATCAGCCTGGAGGAAGATGGAAACAAAGTTTTATGGTGCGGAACAAAATCTTCCGGCATTCTTTTTTTTGATTTGAAAACAAAATCATTTACAACTGACATTAAACTCTCAACCCCTGTTACCTCAAGAGTAAATAACCTCTATCGCGACAATCATAACCGTATATGGATAGCAACGGAAACGGGACTCTTTGTTTACGACCCCCTGCAAAACCAGTTTGAGATAACAAGGCTGCCGGTGCCCAGGGGTTTTAATTCATGCAAAGTGAATGACAGAATCGTTCTGGATGGTGGTAAAGAATTTATTGTTACCAATTGCGGATTGTTTTACAAAAATTCGCATGATGCAAACTATTCACATAAGGATTTCTATTATCGTGATGAGCGCCAGGAATTAACAAGCATTTTTGTTGATGAACAAAATACCGTATATATAGGCACTAATCGCTCATTGTTTTTTCTTGACACAAATAAACTTGAATTAATTCTTCCGAAAGTGAGTGCCTCAGCAAGAAAGAATCGAATTTTTTTTATAGGTGCATCGCGTGTAAATTCGATTACAAAAATTTCACACAATAATTATCCGCTGATTGCAGCATCGCTTTATGGTCATTATATTCAGTTGTCAGACCCGGCAGGACAAAATACTTTTTTCATATTGAAGGATACTGCAGTCAAAAAAACATACATTGATAATTTGTCAAGGAAAATTCTCTTCGATTCGAAAAATAATTTCTGGATATGTGGGGCTACCCATGGCATAAATAAAGTTATTATTCCTCCGCAAGTTTCATTTGATAAATTTCCACTTGCCGATACTATTGTAAGAGTGATTTATGTCACATCAAAAGACTGGATTTCTCATGAAACAAAAGAGGTAAAGATGGTGAACAATATTTATGATATGAATGAAAATACAGATGGCTCATTTTGGATTACCACCCAGGGATATGGCTTGCTGAAGTTTTTTCCGGAGAATGATTCCGTAGCATTTAAATCGTATGCAAATCAAATCAAATCATTGCAGGGGCTTGCAAAAGATAAAAATGAAAACCTGTGGATGGTAACCTCAACCGGCTTGTTGAATTATAACGTGAAGGGTAATCGCTACAAATTGTTTGACACGCAAAGCGGGGTTTCAGAAAATATCAACGGATATTTTTTTCGGAATGACAATTCAATACCGCAGGATGAAATGAGTGTTGGTTTTGATGGCGGCTTCGTTTCATTTCATCCTTCAGAGATTGTTTCGAACAAAGAAAAACCGGTTGTAAGCATCACACGGTTGTGGATTATGGATACGCCTTCTGATTCATTGTTGATGAGTGAATTGAAATTAAACTACACACAAAATTTTCTGAAGTTCAACATTGCTGCAAATAGTTTTTCCGATAACGGGCAAACCACCTATCTATACTTGCTTGAAGGCATTGACCATGACTGGCGAAGCAATCAAACCAACCCCTTGATTACTTATACTAATTTACCTGCAGGTAATTTCACTTTGAAAATTAAAGCCATTAACAGCGATGGTGTTGAAAGTACTATTTATGAATTCCCGGTAATTATAACCCCGCCATTTTATAAGACTTACTGGTTTTATATTTTGGTGATCATAACGACAGCTGCATCAATTTATGTTTTGTACCGTTATCGCATTCGCCAGATTTTAAAATTACAGGAAGTGCGTAATAAAATTGCGCGCGATTTGCATGATGACATTGGTTCAACAATAGGAAGCATTCACCTGTACAGCCAGATAGCAAACAAAAAACTCAACGGGGAAAACTCCGAATCAGTCAAAACCATTTTAGAAAAAATTGAAAGTTCATCAGGCGAAATTATTGAGAAAACCGGTGATGCTGTGTGGGCGGTTAAAGCATCCAATGACTCTGTAAAAAATTTAGTCTTAAGGATGGAAAGTTATGCGGCTTCACTTTTGGGCGCTGCCGGGATCCAATTTAATATTGATTATGATGAATCCATCGGTGATACCAAGCTTGAAATGACACAACGGAAAAATATTTTCCTTGTTTATAAAGAAGCTTTGCACAATATCATCAAATATGCAAACTGCACCGATGTGAATATTGAAGTTAAAAAAAATGCGGGTAAGCTTCGGATAAGAATTTCCGATAATGGAAAAGGTTTTGATACCTCACCCCCAACCCCTCTCCAAAAGAGAGGGGAGTTAGGCGGCAACGGGATAAAAAATATGAAATCCCGTGCTGAGGAGATCAACGGAACGTTTCAAATCACATCACAACCGGGACAGGGAACAATTATTGATTTCGAAGTTTGATTTAAGTTAACCAGAATTGGTGATTGATAACAACATTAAATAAGCTGATTTTTGCAGCATGAATTTAATAACTAATAAAACATTGCGCGTTATCATCTTTGATGATAATAAAAACGTACGCGAATCGGTGGCGATGCTGTTATCTACCACTGAAAACATGCAGCTCACTGCTTCTTTTGAATCGTGCAAAAACATGATGGAACAAATAGAGCTGACCAAACCGGACGTGGTTTTAATGGACATTGATATGCCTTCGCTGAATGGAATTGAAGCCGTTAAACAGTTGCGTACTGTATTTCCTCATTTGCCTGTACTAATGCTTACGGGATTTGAGGATGATGAAAAAGTTTTTGATTCGATTTGTGCAGGTGCCAACGGTTACGTATTAAAAAATGCAAACATGGAATCCCTCATCCAATATATTAATGAGGCATATAACGGTGGCGCACCTATGACTCCTGTTATTGCACGTAAAGTATTGAATCAGTTTGCACGCGTTCAGCCTGCACAATCAAAGGGAGAAGACTACAACCTGAGCAGCCGTGAAAAAGATGTGCTCCAGCTTTTGGTAAAAGGCAAATCCTATAAAATGATTGCTGATGAACTCAATATCAGCTATGAAACTGTACATTCGCACATCCGGAGAATTTACCAGAAGCTGCAGGTAAATTCTGTGGGTGAAGCGGTTTCAAAAACAATTTCCCGGAATATTTTAAAGTCTCTTCTTCTATTGGTTAGCCCATTTTTTGC
>DATEMK010000583.1:0-6715 GCA_035275625.1 Bacteroidia bacterium | reverse complement strand
GAGGTTTATTTTGTTAAAATCATCTGTTTTGTATCAACAGTTTTACCATCCACGATAAGCATATAAGTGTATGCTCCCGCTCCAAACGATTTTGCCGATATTTCAGTTTGCCCATATCCATTTGTTAAAACAGGAATGGATTTCATTTCTGAACCGTCAAATGAATAAATTTAAAGAGCAACCGGTTGCGAAATAAAGAAAGTTTAAGTATAAAATCCATTCGTTAATGTAATCCGTATGTCTCCATAAAATGAATAACCAAAAACTTTATGCAGATAAAAACTTCTATCAAAACATTCTTTTATTTTTTCTTTCTCATCCTGGCAAACGGAAATCTTTTTGCGCAGAACCTTTCTATAAGAGGACAGGTAACAGAAAGTGGCGGAGGAGTCCCTGTTACAGGGGCAACCGTAATTTTAGCAGGCACTGCTAAAGGAACAACAACCGATGCATTCGGAAACTTTAACATCAAAGGACTTTCGCAAGGCAGCTATCGGTTAGTAATCTCTTATCTGGGTTATGAAAAGTTTGAGAAAGAAATTTCGCTTAGAGAAAATCAGCAAATAAAAATTTCTCTGAAATCTTCTCCCATCCATCTCACTGAAGTTACAGTAAGTCCGTACAAGTCAATTACACAAAGTGAATCCGTTTCGGGGGTTGACAAACTTTTGCGGCCAGTTAGCACAGCGCAGGATTTATTGCAGCTGGTCCCCGGGCTATTCATTGCTCAACATGCAGGAGGAGGAAAAGCCGAACAGATTTTTTTGCGTGGATTTGATTGCGACCATGGTACTGATTTTAATATTTCCGTTGATGGAATGCCTGTCAACATGGTTTCGCATGCACACGGACAAGGCTATGCAGATTTTCATTTTGTCATTCCTGAAACCGTTGACCGCCTCAAAGTTTACAAGGGACCTTATACCGCACACTTCGGTGATTTTGCCACATCAGGCACGGGAGAATTTTTCACAAAGAATTCAATTGACCGCAATGAAGTAAAAGCAGAGCTTGGAATGTTTGACACATATCGTACGCTTGTCATGTTTAAACTTTTAGACAGGCAGCATCTTTTTTCGAAAGAAAAAGAAAATGCGTATGTGGCAGGTGAATATGTTTTTACAAACGCATATTTTGACAACAAACAAAAATTTAATCGTTACAATCTTTTCGGAAAATATTCAGGAATGTTGAATACAAAAAATTACCTGGCTTTTTCTGCTTCCACATTTTTTGCTGATTGGGATGCATCGGGACAAGTTCCGGAGCGTGCCGTTGAAGAAGGAATCATTGGCCGTTTCGGGAGCATTGACCCCTCCGAAGGCGGACAAACCTGCCGGACAAATATCAATTCTATTTTAACTACCACAACTAATAACAATGCCATCATAAAAAACCAACTCTACTATGTAAATTATTATTTCAACCTTTATTCTGATTTTACTTTTTATCTCAAAGATCCTGTTCACGGTGATGAAATAAATCAAACTGACCAGCGGAATATTTTTGGTTACAGCGGGTCGTATCAAAAAGATTTTTTATTAGCCGGTAAAACTCTGCACCCCTCGGCAGGCATCGGAACACGAAATGATTTTACAAACATCTCATTAAAACATGCAGAAAAAAGAATAGCGCTTGACACCATCGTTTCAGGAAAAGTATATCAGCAAAACACATACTCATTTCTTGATTTCACGCTTGACTTAAACAAACATTTCTCCATCAACGCAGGAACACGGTTAGATTATTTTCAATTTCATTTTACAGATAATACAGCAGATAGCTTATCAGGAACTAAATCAATTATTCGTGCAAGCCCTAAGTTGAATTTTTACTATGCCGCAAATGATAAGCTGCAATTTTTTTTAAAATCAGGAATTGGTTTTCATTCCAACGATGCACGGGCAGTTGTAATAAATCAGGTTGATAACAGTTTGCCGAAAGCGTATGGCGGAGAAGTCGGAAGTGAGTTCAAATTAGGGAAACGCATTTTAATAAACGCAGCTTTCTGGGGATTGTATTTGGAAAGTGAATTGGTTTATGTTGGCGATGAAGGAACAGTAGAAACAAATAATCCAACACAAAGAATAGGTACTGATTTGAGCATCCGCTATCAAATCACCAATAAATTATTTGCCGATGTTGATTTGAATTACAATCATGGAAGATTAGCCGGAGCGCCTGAAGGAGAAAATTATATTCCTCTTGCGCCACGGCTAACAAGCATTGGAGGATTAACTTACAGGCCGGACAAAGGCATCCATGCAAGCCTCCGTTATCGCTTCATTGACTCACGGCCTGCGAATGAAACGAACAGCGTTACAGCCAAAGGATATTTTTTACTGGACGCAGTGCTTGCTTATAAACTCTCAAAGGTTGAATTTGGTTTGAGTGCCGAAAATCTTCTGAACACACCATGGAACCAGGCGCAGTTTGATACCGAAAGCCGTTTGTTTAACGAACCTGCCCCTGTTTCAGAACTTCATTACACTCCGGGAACTCCTTTTTTCCTTAAAGGAAATATTGCCTTTCGCTTTTGAGAGGAACACGAGCCGTTTCTGTCACAGGGAGCGCTTTCCCGGAAGTAATCGTTACTCTCCAAAAAACAGAATATATTTTTTTCTTTATTACTTTTACTTCATTAAATCAAATTTAACTTGTATGAAAAAAATCTGCACTTTGATTTTCTTCAGTCTTGTTTGTTCACATGCCTTTTCACAGGCGTGCGATTCATTATTCTCCCAGTGCGTTGGAACATTTTCCCGCAACGGATATTATTTCGACCTGGAGGCTGTGAATGATATAACTGTTACGGGGTTTTCGTACCTGGCTCAAAACCCGGGCACGCGTGATATGGCAGTCTACTACAGGCAGGGAACTTATTTTGGTTATGAAGGCGCAGCTGCCAACTGGACGCTGCTTGGCACACAATTGAACATTACACCGCTTACTGCGCTTAATTGTCCGCTCCCGCACAATACTGCTGATATTTTATTCAATGTTTGCATTCCGCAGGGAATGATGTATGGTTTTTATATAACGATGAGTTCCGGAACAGGTACTTTGGAAACGCACAGCAATTTACCCGAAGGAAGTATTGGTGCGCAGGATGTGAATGTGAAATTAATCACCGGCAAAGGTCAGTTCGGAATTGGGGATTTTGCGGGAACCTTAATGGGGGGGTTAACTTTTGAGGGAGCCATAAAATATGACTGCGGGTGCACAACATCTATGATGAATGAACTGAACAAAAGCCAATTTTCATTTTATCCTAATCCTGTTCAAAGCACTCTTAATTTTTCCAATGGAAATCAATTGATAAAACGAATTGAAGTTTATGACGGAATGGGTGCACTCATTTTGGTTTCGGATGAAAGTACATTTGATGTCAGCATGCTTGCGGGAGGGATTTATACTGCAGCAGTGATTCAAACCAACGGCAGCATTAAGCGGGTGAGATTTGTAAAGCAATAATTTTATTCAGCCCGATTTTATGCGTGAACTTTAAAATTAAAAGAAATAAAAAAAGAAAGCCAATTACTAACTTTGAAAATAATCTTAAACTCAAATGCTATAAAATTAAAATATGTACTTATTGCAATTTTATGGCCTGCGGACAGAAAAATCATTTCCGTTAATTAAAAAATGAATAAAAGAAAGTGAAAACAACAAATGATAATATAACAAACAGAGAACTGCGTATTACAAAAATGCTGAATGCACCTGTTGAATTGGTTTGGGAAGTATGGACAAAACCTGAACATATTGCAAATTGGTGGGGACCAAACGGATTTACCAGCACCATTCATACTATGGATGTAGCAGAAGGCGGTGAATGGCGTTTGACTATGCACGGCCCTGACGGGAAAAATTATCCAAATAGAAGTGTCTTCGTTGAAATTGTGCAGCGTAAAAAAATTGTGTTCCGGCACTTCAACCCCAATTATATTGCCACTATTGTTTTTGTGCCTAAAGAAAAAGAAACTTTAATGGAATGGACGGGACTGTTTGAAACAGCTGAATTGTTTGAAACAGTAGTTAAAGTTTTTAAAGCTGATGAAGGCCTGAATCAAAATGTAGAAAAACTTGAAAATTACCTGAAACAAAAAATACAGTAATTTAACGGAGATAATATATAAAGCATGAAAAACACAAAGAGTAATAAAAAGGAATTGCCATCAATACAACGCGAAGAATTACTCAAAGTATTGAAAGCGCGTTATGAGAAAAACATGAACCGCCATAAAAGTCTTGAATGGGCTAAGGTGCAGGTAAAACTGGAAGCCAATACTGAAAAACTATGGTTGCTCAATGAAATGGAAAGAACCGGTGGTGAACCCGATGTTGTTAGTCATGATAAAAATACGGGCGAATACATTTTTTATGATTGTTCAGCGGAAAGTCCTAAAGGCCGCAGAAGTATTTGTTACGATCATGAAGCGCTGGAGTCAAGGAAGGAGCATAAACCGGAAAATAGCGCTATTGAGATGGCTTCTGACATGGGCATTGAAATTTTAACAGAAGAACAATACCTGGACCTGCAGAAACTTGGAAATTTTGATGCGAAAACATCGAGCTGGTTGAAAACACCTGAAGAGATTAGAGAACTTGGGGGCGCCATCTCTGGTGAATTCCGCTTTGGCAGAGTCTTCGTGTATGCCAACGGTGCAGAATCTTACTTTGCCTCCAGGGGATTCCGCGGCTCATTAAAAGTTTAACAAAATAACCTGCCTACCGACAGGCAGGCATACTATGGCAAAGATTAAAATGAACCCTAAGGTTGATTGGTATTTTACAAAAGCCAAAAAATGGCAAGAAGAAATTGTGAAATTGAGAACGATTGTTCTTGACTGCGGGCTTACCGAAGAATTGAAGTGGGGTTGTCCTTGTTATACATTTGAAGGAAACAACATCGTTTTAATACATATGTTTAAAGAATACTGTGCGTTTTTGTTTTTCAAAGGAGCCTTGTTAAATGATGTCAATGGTATTCTGGTACAACAAACGAAGAATGTGCAAGCAGCACGCCAGGTCCGGTTTTCCAATATCCGGGAAATAATTGATATGGAACCCGCGCTGAAAGCTTATATTCATGAAGCGATTGAAGTGGAAAAAGCGGGTTTGAAAGTAGAATTCAAAAAGACTGCAGCATTTACCATGTCTGAAGAGTTCCAAAAGAAATTAAGTAAAATCCCTGCCTTGAAAACTGCTTTTTATGCATTGACACCGGGACGGCAAAGAGGATACCTGCTTTATTTTTCTTCTGCCAAACAATCCAAAACCCGCGAGGCAAGGATTGAAAAATATATGCAGCAAATTCTCAAGGGAAAGGGATTAGATGATTAGTAATGAAAGTCCTCTTGCTGGTATCTCTGATTCTGATTGTATTATCACGGTATTTCTGAAATCCACCTCCAATTAAAATATCAGCCGTGACAAAATTCATTTTGACAATTCTCTTTCCACTTGCAATTTTTTTAAGCAATTGCGGACAGACGTCTTCACAAGGAGGGGCTGATCAACAAATCATTCGTGTACAAACAGACACCTGCGATAACCCGGATGCAGATATTAACTGCTGCTTTGTAAATATGCCTGCAACATTGACAAGCATTATGACTATTGCAAAACAAAATGAACCGGGAGATAAGCTCATAATAACCGGAACAGTTTTCAAACCGGACGGAATGACACCTTACCCGGATGTTATTCTTTACGCTTATCATACAGACCATGCAGGGCATTACTCAAAAAAAGGAAACGAAACAGGTTTTCAAAAATGGCACGGACATTTGCATGGGTGGTGCAAAACAGACAGCAACGGACATTATGAAATTCATTCTATCAGACCAGCCCGTTATCCTGGCAACTCCATTCCGGCACATATTCACGCAGCTATTAAAACAGATAACCGACAGATGTTTTACATCACCGACTATGTTTTCAAAGACGATTCTTTAGTGAATGAAAAATATTTATTGTCACCTGCTAATATTGGAGGCACAGGAGTAGTGGACATTAAGAAGATATCCGGAAACATTTGGACAGGGAAAAGAGACATTATATTAAGAAAATAAATATTACTGCAGAATTTCTTTCAGGGGAAGATGATACATTGGAAATTGGATAAGGTCATTATGGTGCCCTTCTTCGATAGTAAATAACCTGTCCTTCTCTTTAAAAAGTTTCTTCAACCTGAGGCTGGATTCATAACTGACCACTTCATCTTTCTTTCCGTGAAAAATAAAAACCGGGCATTTTATTTCTTTTAAAAATAAATCGGTACGAAAGGAGTACCGGAGCAGGAAAGAGGGAAGAAACGGATACAGGCGGTGTGAAAAATCTTTCATGCTAAAGTAAGGTGATTCAAGAATTAATTTTCGCGGGTTATTTTCTGAAGCGAGATGCGCGGCAATTCCTGTACCGATAGAACGCCCGTAAATTATGACTCCCGGTTCATTATAACGCTTTTTCATTTCATCATATACCGCTTGCGCATCGGTGAAAAGGTGTGCTTCTGAGAGCTTGCCCATGCTTTTTCCATACCCCGGATAATCTGCTATGCAAATATCATATTGCAGCGGAATAAAATCTGCCGCCACGCTTCCCCATGAGCGAAGGCTGCCTGCATTTCCATGAAAATAAAGAATGATCCCTTTTGAATTGTTTGCTTTAAACAAAAGGCAATTGATAGTATTGCCGCTGCTGCTTTTTA
>DATEMK010000582.1:0-10195 GCA_035275625.1 Bacteroidia bacterium | reverse complement strand
AGCCGGCTCAAGTGTCCACCGGGCATTTACCCTCCGCGGAGAGAGGGGGAGCTGCGCAATGATTAATGTTTCTTTTATTTCAAAAGGGATTTATTTTTAAAGGTGAATGATGGAATAATTTCCCGCAGCGGGAAGTTTATTGTTGAATAGGGCAAGCATTGTTTTTTCTATTTAATTGCCTCATTATCAAAAATGAGCGGGTGATTGTTAATTAAACTATTGATAATCTTCTTAATCACAATTAAAATGTGGAACAGGTTTTGTGTCAATGTTTCGTGAAACCATATAAAAACTTAATCCATGAAACACAAATACAAATGCATGCTGATGATAGATGATGATGATGACAGCACCTACCTGGTAAAATGCTACCAGGAGCGAAATAAACTGGCTGCTCATTTTTATACCTTCAAAACGGGAAAGGAAGCCATGGATTTTATCCACAGCGTAAATACGGGTGATAAAACGGTATTGAATCACTTTCCTGACCTTATCCTGGTGGACATTAACATGCCCGAAATGGATGGTTTTGATTTTCTTACCGAATTCAAACGTATTCCGATTCCTGAAAATGAAAAGCCAAAAATTTTTATTTTGTCAGGTTCCAATCATCCGAAAGATATCAGCCGTGCCGGGAAATTTGACATAGACGGATATTTTGTAAAGCCGTTTACAAACAAACAGCTTAATTATCTCGCTTCCTGATTTTATTGTCTCCCGCGAATCGTTTATTTCACGGCAGTAATTGCAAACTCTGTCCTCCTGTTCAGGCTTCGTCCATCTTCAGTCTCGTTAGGTGCGATGGGTTTGGTTTCACCATAACCTTTAAAAGTTAGCCTTACAGGATCAATACCGCCTTTAACAAGAAAATCATAAACTGACTTAGCTCTTTTTTCAGAAAGCGTTTGATTGCTTTTAACATCACCAACGTTATCCGTATGCCCGCTCACTTCAATGGCTGCTTTTGGATTGAGCTTTAAAAATGAAATTAATTTATTCAGTTCGGGAAATGATTCCGGCTGAAGATCATAAGAATTGGTTTCAAAAAAAATATTTTTCAGGATAACTTTTTCGCCAGCAACAAGCGGGTGTAACGAAATATCAAGGTGATAAGCATCTTTCACCGCAGCAGTATCTTTACAACTGAAGTGATCTGAGTAAAACAAAAAACCTTCTTTGGAAACATTAAGCGCATAATCTTTTCCTGAAGGAAGTGTAACAACAAATTCACCGGTTGTATTATCAGAAGAAGATTCAACAATTGTATTTCCGTTGCTGATGTCAATAATTTCAAACCTGGCTCCGACAGGCTGGGTTGTTTGTGAATTGACAACCTTGCCTTTCACATAACTTACTGTATTGGCTTTGATGGCATCGTACAAATCAAAAGAATACAAATCAAAACCACCTGACCCTCCGGGGCGGTTCGAAGAGAAACAGGCTTTATCACCTTTAGGGTTTACAATTAACTTCATTTCGTCACCGGATGTGTTTATCGGGTAACCAAGATTCACCGGATCGCCCCAGGAACCATCCTGCTTTTTCTTTGAAACAAAAATATCAACACCACCCATTCCCACATGACCTTCAGACATAAAATACAGTGTTTGATTGTCCGGATGAATGTATACCCCTTGTTCCTTTTGGTCACTGTTAATGTTAGGAGGAAGCTTTTGCGGCTCACTCCAACCATTTGCTGAAACCTGAGAAACATAAATATCCGCATCTTTATTATTATTTATTTTTTCGCCACTTCCTCTTACAAAATAAAGCGTTTTGCCATCTGATGCAAAAGAAGGCTGCGTTTCCCATGCACCTGTATTGATAACAGGCCCTAAATTGATGGGCTTGGTCCAGCGGGTTCCGTTGAGACGGCTGTAATAAATATCGCACGAGCCGTGTCCTTCAGGACGATCGCATTCTGTAAAAAAAATAAGCTTGCCATCGCATGAAAACGAAGGAGCGCCTTCATTCAGCGAAGAATTAACCGGGGGACCAAGAGGTTTTGCATTTTGCCATTCACCATTTATTTTATCACTGATAAAAAAATCCTCCTGCCCTTCTCTATTTTCAGGAGAAGTTAAATTACGGGTAAATAACAATTCACTTTCATCAACTGTAAACGATGGAAAATACTCATCATATTCAGAGTTAATATTTGCACCAAGATTTTTAGGATCAAAAAGGACAGGATGTTTAAGAGCGTCTATTGCAAAATCGCATTTTTTTATTTGCAACTGAGAATCTTCTTTCTTTTCAGGATTTATACCCGGATTTGAAATGTATTTCAGAAAATGTTCCTTAGCGCCTTCATATTGTCCGTCAGTCATTTCATAATTAGCCAATGAATAATAACCGGAAGGAAAAAAATTGGGATTGATGCTATATGCTTTCTTGTATTCGTTAACAGCATCCTTAAAATTATTTTGTTGAGCAAGGACATCGCCCAGCAACATGTGGGCTTCAATAAAACCAGGATCTGCACCAATGGCATCGCCCAAGGCTTCTTTTGTTTTATCGTAATTATTAACATCCAGATACTTTAAAGCATTTTCAAAATTTTTAATTGCTTTTGATGATTGAGAGCTATAAACAGCTTTTTTTTGTGCAAAACAGGCGCTAACCGTCAGCACTAGAAATAAAGCAACTAAAAAAATTTTCATCCGGTAAAATTATTTTGGTAAAGAAAAGGATAATTTAAAAATGTCTGCTGTTGTTTCCGTGAAAATTTTATCTTTACTTCCGGGTAAATAATTTCCGCAGAATAGAAAATGAAAGATAATTTTTCTAAAGTAGCAAATTTATATTCACAATTCCGTCCCTCCTACCCTGCAGCGCTTTTTGATTTTTTAATTCCATTGGTTCATTCACGAAAGATTGCCTGGGACGCAGGAACAGGAAATGGACAGATAGCAAGTGAGCTTGCAAATTATTTTGAAAAAATCTTTGCCACCGACCTGAGTGAAAAACAAATTAAGAATGCAATTATCAGAAAGAATATCATTTACAAAGTTGAAAAAGCTGAACAAACAACTTTTGGTGACAATGAATTTGACCTCATTACCGTAGCACAGGCAATACACTGGTTTGATTTCTCAAAATTTTATGCCGAGGTGAAAAGAACGCTGAAGCCCGAAGGTATTATCGCAGTGATCGGTTATGGTCTTTGCATAATTGATCAAAAGGCTGATAAAATAATAGATCATCTGTATTCCAATATTCTCAATTCTTATTGGGATGAAGAAAGAAAATATATTGATGAACATTACAAAACGATTCCATTTCCTTTCATTGAAATTCCAACACCTGCTTTTAAATCTGTTTATGATTGGAATTTAGAACAGTTAATTGGTTTCCTTAATTCATGGTCAGCAGTTCAGCATTATAAAGACAGAAACAATAATGAGAATCCGCTGGATGAGATTATAAATAATTTAAGAAGCTGCTGGCAGGAAAATGAAAAAAAGAAAGTTTCATTCCCGGCATTTTTGAGAGTGGGAAAAAAAAGCTGATCTGTTCATTTTGCTCTAGCTTTCCATTATTTCACACAGGAAAAGACGAAATATGAAGAAAATGTCATAGGTCGCAATTTGTAAATCCAAATAATGTATCTTCGCACCCTCAAATTAAAAAAATAAAATATTATGAAACTAAAGTACATTGTCCTGTTTTCAGGAATTGCCTTTCTTAGCTTAACCGCGTGTGAAGGTCAAAAAAATAAAGAAACAGCAGGTAAATTATCCACGCAAATGGATTCGTTAAGTTATGCTATTGGCGGAAGTATAGGACAAAATCTGAAAAAAGACAGCTTAATTCAAATTAATCCCGACCTGATTGCGAAGGGAATTAAAGACTGTTTTAACAATGATACTGCCACGATGAATGCAGCCCAGTCACAGGCGGTAATTCAAACTTTTATGATGGAGAAAGAAAAAAAGAAAAATGAAGCGATGATGGAACAGGGAAAGGCTAATCTTGAAAAAGGGAAAAAATTTCTTGAAGAAAACGGAAAGAAAGAAGGCGTAAAAACCACAGCAAGCGGATTGCAATACCAGGTTATAAAAGAGGGAACTGGTCCAAAGCCAGCGCTAACCGATAAAGTTTCGGTTCATTACCACGGAACTTTAATTAATGGATCCATTTTCGATAGTTCAGTAGACAGAGGGCAGCCGTATGAATTGGGAGTTAACCAATTTGCTCCCGGATTTGCAGAGGCGCTTCAACTGATGCCCGTTGGTTCAAAATGGAAGATATTCATCCCTTCTAATATCGCTTATGGTGAAAGAGGTGCAGGCGGGGCTATCGGGCCCAACGAAACTTTGATTTTTGAAGTGGAATTGCTTTCCATTCTGGCACCTGATAAAACAAAAGAACCGGGAAAATAATTTAATCCGGATAGTTATCGGAAAAAGTTCAGGGTTTGTTCAAACCCTGAACTTTTTCCTTTTATAGAAGACATGCCTAAAAACATTTAAGCAAAACCTGCAAATGATTATTTTCAGCTGCCTGCTTTATTATTTAATTATCATCCCGGTTTCCCTGCTGCCTTTTCCTGTCCTGTACGGGCTTTCTGACTTTCTTTTTTTTATTTTTTATTATTTAACAGGTTACCGTAAAAAAGTTATTCTCCGGAATATCAGCAATTCGTTCCCCGATAAAACATCAAAAGAACACCATGAAATTGCAAAAAAATTTTATCATCATTTATGCGATCTTGTTGTGGAAAGCCTGAAACTATTTACCATTTCACAAAAGCAAGTTCAGGAACGGATGATTTGTAAAAATCCTGAAGTCGTGAATAAATTTTTTGATGAAAATAAAAGTGTGATTCTTGCCGGGGGACATTACAATAGCTGGGAATTGTTTGCTGTTGCCATTGATGAAATCATAAAACATCAATCCATAGGAATCTACCTTCCGCTGACCAATAAATTCTTTGATGAAAAAATGCGTAAGACAAGAAGCAAATTCGGGTTGCGCATGATTTCAACCAAAATCGTGAAGCAGGTTTTTGAAGAAGAAAAAAATAATTTAACCGCCATTATTTTCGCCATTGATCAATCTCCTTCAAAAAACAGCAATTCCTATTGGATGAAATTCCTCAGCCAGGATTCAGGCGTCTCATTCGGTACAGAAAAGTATGCGAAGGAATATAATTACCCTGTTATCTTTGGTCGTGTATATAAGCCAAAGCGCGGACATTATGTCCTGGAATTTGAATTAGCTTGTGAATATCCGCAACTTACCGCAACAGGGGAAATAACTGAAAAAGTAACAAAGATGCTGGAAGCTGATATTGTTAAGCAGCCGGAATTCTGGCTGTGGAGCCACAGGAGATGGAAGCTGAAAAAGCCTGCACAGGCAATGTGATTATAAGGGCATTCGCAGCTGGTAGCCTGCTTTTATTTCTGTGATTCTTTAGCAATAAAACTTTATCTTTGTACATTAGATTTCTTACCATGAAAACAGCAACAGATACTATGGCCAGCCGCGAAGCAATAGAGCAGGAACTGAGATATGGCGCGCATAATTACAAAGCCATCCCGGTTGTAATTGAAAGAGGAGAAGGTGTGTTTGTCTGGGATGTTGAAGGAAAAAGATATTACGATTTTCTTTCCGCTTATTCTGCATTGAACCAGGGCCATGGTCATCCGCGGATTATTGCCTCATTGTTTGAACAGGCTTCAAAGCTTACTCTTACCTCACGCGCATTTCACAACAACCTGCTTGGTGAATACGAAAAATATATGTGCGGAGTTTTCGGGTATGATAAGCTGTTGCCTATGAATACCGGTGTGGAGGGTGTTGAAACTGCCATCAAATTATGCAGGAGATGGGGATATGACAAAAAGGGAATTGTGAATAACGAAGCAAAGATTATTGTGTGTGAAGGAAATTTTCATGGCCGGACCGTAAATGTCATTTCATTTTCCACTGATCCGGATTCTAATACGCGGTTTGGTCCCTATACTCCCGGTTATATTACCATTCCATACAATGATGTCAATGCACTTGCGGAAGCATTGAAAGATAAAAATGCTGCCGGGTTTCTTGTCGAACCGATACAGGGAGAAGCAGGAGTAATTGTTCCCGATGACGGATATCTTTCAAAGTGTTTTGAATTATGCAAAAAGAATAATGTTCTTTTTATTGCCGATGAAATTCAAACCGGTTTAGGACGCACAGGAAAAATGCTTGCATGTGAGCATGAAAATGTCCGTCCTGATATTTTGATTTTAGGAAAAGCATTGTCAGGCGGCATACTTCCTGTTTCTGCGGTGCTTGCTGATGATGAAATAATGCTAACTATTAAACCCGGTGAGCACGGTTCTACTTACGGTGGCAATCCGCTTGCCTGTGCAGTGACAATGACAGCTATGGATGTTCTTATTTCAGAAAAGTTGTCTGAGAACGCTGCTCATCTTGGAGAGATTCTGAAACGGGAATTATTATCCATCAAAGAGAAATCAGAAATGATAACAATTGTTCGCGGTAAAGGATTGTTTTATGCAATTGTTATTAAACCGACTAACGGTTTAACGGCATGGGATATATGTCTTTCATTAAAAGAAAACGGGCTGCTCGCAAAGCCAACTCATGGCGATATTATCCGTTTTGCACCTCCGCTTATAATTACCGAAGATCAATTAATGGAATGTTTGGATATTATCCGAAAAACTATTTTAGCTTGTTGATTTAATTTCTTCAAAGGGATTCGGGTTTGACTTTCTCATAATAGCTGCTATAATCAGTGCTATGATCATTCCGAAAAACATCCCGCCCAAAAAAGTAAATACAGACATCATCACCGGGCTCATAAATTTTTCAGTGTAATGCATCGCTGTATCAATCTCATCCTGCGACATTCCCTTTTCTTCCATCTTTGCTATTTGCTTTTGTAATGTGTACTCCCTGAATCCGGGATTAATTACAGAAACATAAAGATAGGTATACACAGCGGTAATTGCTGAAGCGACCAAAATGGTCATTGAAGCTGTGCCGAATGCCTGGCCGAATTCAATAAATCCTCCAAGTTCTTTTTCACGCTTTTCTTTAATTGCCATTACCATTGCAACAATCATAACAATAATATTAAGGTAACCTATATACTCCCCGGTATCGGTCTTATCAAGACCGAGAAGAAAGGTTATCATTGATATTAAAATGCCTGTTGCTGCTGCGATTAATCCGTATTTGAGAAATGGTTTCATGAATTGGTGAGTTTAAGGTTTGAAATGAGAACCAAAATAAGAAACAATTTTTTGATTAAGCAAGTAAATGGTTGATTATGTTGATTAAGTTAATTGGTTAAACAAAATACTCAATAACATAATCAACCAGTTAACACAATTAACTATTCAACCAATCACCTCAAATCAACCACTTCCACCCCCGGATGCTTTGCTTTATCAAAAGTAAACAGCGCATCATCGGCAGGGGCATCGGGACTAAACTTGTCCACGGCATAAGAAAGATGGATGGCGTTTCTATTGAGCACTTTCGCACTCGCCACATATTTATCCTCCTTGTTTATGTATAACTGAATTTTGAAATAAGGTTTCTTTGCATCTTCAGGAACCAGCTCAATTTGCTGAATAGTTTTTCCGGCTTCTGTTTTTTCCCCGATATATTTTGACTTAAATCCTTTTTCATAAATCGTAAAAATAGAAGAAGGAGTAATGGCATCTTTTTTTGTTGTTGCATCATTGATCTGGACTTCGTTTTCTTCTTTCAGAAATGTCCAGATGGTTTTTCCGTCACTGATCACTTCCTGTCCGTCCATTTCAAGCTTGTATTTATTTTCTTTAATGGTTATGTTTCCTGTTTGGTTCTCTTTTGTTTTTTCTTTTTCGTTATCAATAACCAATTTAAAAGACGCAGATAAAGTTTTATAGGACTTATATTTTGCACTCACTGCTTTTAATATTACATCCGCATTTGGATCAGTTTGCGCATTTACAGAATAAAAGTTTGAGATAAATAATGCAATAAGGATAAAAGATATTTTTTTCATTTTAATAAGTTGATTGTATGTTGCGATGCAAGTTAGCAAACTCTGAGCCATGTGAATAAAAAAGTTTGAACCGGAGCTTGAGTTTCACTTAAAATTCAGTGTGCGAAGTTAGTTTTTTTTGTCAGAATAGTTGAAAACGTGAAAGTGTGAAAACGACATTCAAAAGCAAATCTCACTTTCTCGCTTTCTCCTCTTCTCGTTTTCAATGAGCCGTTGTAAAGTATTGTTCCAGTGACGCTGGATCTTTCACTCTTACTTCACGTGCTTTGCTTCCTTCAAAAGGACCGATAATACCTGCGGCTTCCAGTTGATCAATCAATCTTCCTGCGCGGTTATATCCCAGCTTTAATCTGCGTTGTAATAATGATGCAGATCCTTGCTGATGTTGAACAACCATGCGTGCTGCTTCTTCAAAAAGTGGATCGCGGTCAGCGGCATCCATCTCTCCACTGCCGCCTGCCTCACTTTCTCCCACATATTCCGGAAGCAGGAATGCATCAGGATAACCTCTTTGGCTGCCGATGAATTCCGTTATTTTTTCGACCTCAGGCAAATCAACAAATGCGCATTGCAAACGAATTAAATCAGCGCCCGTTGATAATAACATATCACCACGGCCTATCAATTGGTCAGCGCCACCGGTATCGAGAATTGTGCGCGAATCAATTTTGGAAGTAACTCTGAAAGCAATACGTGCCGGGAAGTTTGCCTTGATCGTTCCGGTAATGATATTGACGGATGGTCTCTGGGTGGCGATGATTAAATGGATTCCGATGGCACGGGCAAGCTGTGCAAGACGCGCAATGGGCGCTTCAATTTCTTTTCCTGCTGTCATGATCAGGTCAGCAAACTCATCCACCACCAGCACAATAAACGGAAGGAAACGGTGACCGTTATTCGGATTTAATTTCCGGTTCACGAATTTCACATTGTATTCGCGGATGTTTCTTACCTGCGCATCTTTAAGCAAATCATACCGCTGATCCATTTCAATGCACAAAGAATTTAATGTGTTGACTACTTTTTTTGTATCGGTGATAATGGCATCTTCTTCTCCCGGCAGCTTTGCAAGAAAATGTCTTTCGATAGTTTTAAAAAGAGTAAGCTCAACTTTTTTAGGATCAACCAAAACAAATTTTATTTGTGACGGATGTTTTTTGTACAGCAACGAAACGAGCACTGCATTCAACCCGACAGATTTTCCCTGGCCTGTTGCCCCTGCCATTAAAAGGTGCGGCATCTTCGCAAGGTCGGCAACAAAAACTTCGTTTGAAATGGTCTTGCCAAGCCCGACAGGAAGATCATAATCACTGTTCTGAAATTTTTCAGATGAAAGAATTGTTTTCATCGAAACCACTTCAGGATTCTGATTCGGAACTTCAATCCCTATTGTTCCCTTTCCGGGGATGGGTGCAATGATGCGGATGCCGAGAGCAGATAAGCTCAATGCAATATCATCTTCCAGGTTTTTAATTTTTGAAATGCGGATTCCCGCCTGCGGAACTATTTCAAATAAAGTTACGGTTGGTCCGACTGTGGCTTTGATCTTATCAATGGCAATATTGTAATGCCCTAACGTTTCTACTATCCGGTTTTTATTTGCTTCCAGCTCTGCCATCAAATCTTCGCGGCTCTGATTGGATTTGCTGGCGTAGTTTTCAAGAAGGTCAAGCGTTGGATACTGGTACGTACCGAGATCGAGTGTGGGATCGTATTCGCCCAATGCTTCTACTAATTTTTTTGCATTATCCTCTGTGTCCGAAAAAGTCAATGCAGGTTCTTCTTTTGAATCTTCAATGGATAACGGAATATTGGTTTCATCAACAGGCGGAAGTTCTACCTGCATCCCGTTAATTAATTCTGAAATATCCTGCTCTTCGGCTTCGGGCTCATCTGCTGTTTCTTCTTCCTCCTCATTTTCCAAGGTGAGCATGATCGGTTCATTGGCAGGAACAATTTTTTCAGCTTCCGCTTCATCCGGAACTGAATCTTTCCATTTATTATTTATTACATTTTCTTCTTCTGTAACTATATCCAAAGGTACATCTGCCAATTCAGCTTTCGGTGCAAACCTGAATTTAAAATTGAATGCCGCCACAAGAAATGTCAGAAATACAAAACCGAGGGCAAGCCCAGCCCCGATATTTCCCAGCGTTCCGGATAACCATTGGTTCATTTCAT
>DATEMK010000581.1:0-14347 GCA_035275625.1 Bacteroidia bacterium | reverse complement strand
TTCCAGGTCCTTAAATTTTTTATTACAATTTTATCCCAAAAAGTTTTTTAAAAAATCATTAACTATCAGCAATTACTCTTGAAATTTAAGGGGTTAAATATATTATGATAAAAATTAAAAAATATCAAGGTTTCCCTTGATATGCAAAAAAATTTTCTCACTGAAAATTAAGCGGTTAGAAAAACAATGGATTTTGCGGGGTTAAAAACGCGGCAGATTTTATTATTTCTGAATGGGCTATTCTTTTAAGCATGTTTTTCTTTTGCCATCGTTGAGTTCAATTTTGGGATTCTTAAATTTTCAGAATAATATTTTACACACAAATCCATTTCTTTCTTCAACTGAATAAAGAAATTACTGTATTCTGACAACAAAATTTTACTCTTCGCAGGAAAGAATTTTAATAAGTAATATATTTGAACTCTTAAAATCATTATAACAAAAGCCATGAAAAAAAATATACTTATTGCATTTCTGTTTTTATCCTCAACCACTGCGTTCTGCGTAAAATGGACGATTACAAACAATAATAATCAATATACTCCTGACAGTATAACAATTAACTTGGGTGATACCGTACGGTTTTTTATTGGGAGCATACATTACTCATTGGAGGTAAGCCAGTCAAACTACAATACCGCTACCGATTCAGCCAGCGTAGTTGCGCTTCCGGGAGGTTTTTCAACTCCTTACGGAGGAGGATTTGTTTATCCTGCCCAGCTTGGAATAGGTGTTCATTATTATTTCTGCCCTCCTCATGCAGACCATGACATGAAAGGAAGAATATTTGTAGTGAATACTTCAGGAATAAATTCTGTCAATGCCAATACTTCCCTGTTTAATGCGTTTCCTAATCCCGTTTCCGAAAAGCTGAATGTAAGTTACAATGTAAACGAAAAAGGACCGGTGGAAATAAAATTGCTCAGCATAAATGGTAAAACCTCTGCTGTATTACTTTCAGAAACAGAACCGGCCGGAAATTATATCAGGTCTTTTGAAATAAATCGCACCCGGTTTGAAAAAGGAATTTATTTTATTGAATTGATAGCAGATAAGAAAAAAAGCATCCGGAAAATTTTTATTGAATAAATTTCGTTTTAACGCCTGTTCGTTTTGAAAACTCCGGTAACCTTTTGCAAGATTGCTTTATCAGGAATTGCTATAGCATTCAGCAGCTGTCATTATGATAAGCGCGAAATGCCGGAACCTGTTATTCCGGTTGATACAACGCAAATAATTATTTGTGATACTATCAACCCGGTTACTTATACAAACTTTGTGAAATCCATTCTTGAAACTTATTGCACTATCAGCGGGTGTCATGATATTGATGCGCCTCCCGGCCTTGATTACACCACGTATGCCGGCATTAAAGCTAAAGTGGATAATGGAAAATTCTATGATAGAGTTATAAATCTCCAGGATATGCCGGAACCGGATTCTTTAGTGTTAGACAGCTGCACACTTTTGCATTTGCAGGAATGGCTGAATAATGGGGCGCCTGAATAATTTTTAAATTTTTAATACACTCTAACGCTGCTTAAAATTTTATTATAGTTTGCTCATATTTTACTTATGAAACAAGTAAAGATTCTTTCTTTGTCTTCAACGTAAAAAAATGTGTTTTTCCCAGGCTTATAACCGGTTTCTCGATAAGATGATAAGAAATCCATGTAAGCAAAAAAGCTACAAACACAGCAAGCCAGTAAGTGCCCGCATCATTAGTAACGGCAGTCTGCCAGTCAATCACCCCGAAATAATAAAAAACAGGGTAATGAAAAAGGTACAATCCGTAACTCATCAATCCAATGTAATTAATAACATCATTAAACAGGATTTTTTTAAAAAGTGAATCTGCGCTGAAATTTACCCTGAACGAAATAATAATCAACAGTGTTGAAATGATGGGTACAATGCAAACCAGGCGCGCATACTGCGGAATTTTATTCAGCACAGGCAGAAGAGGTATAAAATAAAATACGATGTATGCTCCAATACATGACAGTATTATTTTTTTAAATCCGCCAGTTGATAAATTGTGGAGCCAGTCTTTATTAAATGCAAGATACGATCCCAGTGAAATAGATAAGCAACGGGTAGTTGTTCCTAAATAAGAAAAGTTGCCCGCAACGTTGGGTTCCAATAAAAATGAAACTGCAATTACCGTCAGTACTGCAATAGCAGGAATAATATATCCGGTAATAATCTTACACATTTTATAGCTGAACAAGGACAATAAAACGGGCCAGAGCAAATAAAAATGTTCTTCAACAGCGAGCGTCCAGGTATTATTTAAGGGATGCACTTCATTATGAAACGAAAAAAAATAATTGGAAATAAAAAAAACAGGATAAACCAGGTCATCAGTCGAAATAAAAATGGCTACAAGAATAATTGTTAAATAATAAACAGGAAAAATGCGCAACGAACGGTTCAAATAAAACTGTTTAAATGAAAACCTGTTTTTCTCTTTTTCTTTAAGAATGATAGAGGTGATTAAAAAACCGCTCATCACAAAAAACATATCCAGCAAAATATAACCTATATTAAACTGGTACACACTGAATTTAAACCATTTCGAAAGTGATGATCCGGCCAGCAAGGGAAGATGCCCGAATAAAACCACCAGGGCTCCATAACCTCTTACACAATCAAATGTTCTTATTCTCACGTAATTTTTTTTATTTCATTTTATAATTTACCTGCAAAAAAAGATTCTTTATCTGGCAGGCCTTATTTTACAATATCTATGCCTTTTGTATTTTTCCAATTTTCCCGAAGGGACAAGCCTGCGCCTAAAGTGATTTTCAAATGCTTTTCAGGCTATTTTCCTTATTTTCTTTCATTTTTCTGCTGATGGAACAGGTTTTGAACATTCTTATGGCAGATCTTAAAATGATAAAGTAAAAGCATGTTTAAAAGAATCACAATTTTTCTTTTTATTATTTGCTCTCTTTCATTTTCAACAAATAATACAGTTCTGAAACAGAGAAAGGAAGTTGTTTTTTGCCTTGATTTAAGCGGGAGTACCAACGGGCTGATAGTTGATATACGCGATAATTTATGGCGCTTTATAAATTATTCCCTTATAACAAATCCGGGAACTGATCTGCGGATAGGTATTGTAGTTTATGGACGCCCAAGCTTTGGCGCTGATAATGATTATGTCAAAATTCTGAGTGACCTCACCGATAATTATGATTATTTATCACAAGAGCTTATTAAACTGAAACCCAATATTGAAACAGGAACCCAGCGACTGCCAAGCGCTATTTACGCGGCATGCAAAAATATTAGCTGGAGTACCGGGAGCAATTCAAAAAAATTAATTTTTATTTTCGGAAATGGTATTGTACCTGTAACAAATAATAATTTCTTGAAGGCATGCAAAATAGCTGAAGAAAATAATATAGTAATTTACCCTGTCTATTGCGTTCAAAAAAATATTATTGTACGCGAAATTCATGGTTATAAAACTTTAGCAGACCGGACAGGCGGCAAGTTTACTACGTTCCCCATTTCACACCGGAGTCCTGCAACCGGAATGAGCGCAAACGCATCAACGTTAAGAAAGTTAAACACAAACCTTAATAATACTTACGTATATTATTCAAAAGACGGGGTTGAACGGTTTAATATGATGGTAAATGCTGATGAAAATCCGGACCAATTGAATGAATTGTTTCTTTATTCACGATTCAAGTACAAACTTTCTGAACAATACCAGCGTAAATGTGCTTCATGGGACATCATTAGTCTTATGAAATTAAATATGCCGGATTTTATGACAATAAACCCTGCATATTTGCCTAAAGATTGCAAACAGCTTACTCCCCAGGAACTTTATGAAAAAATGATGCGAACAAGACAGATCCGCTATAGAATTGAATCAGAAATACAAACTATTCATTCAAAGCTGAATATTAATGACACATTAAGCATAAACCCCATTGACACCATTATATTTACTCAATTGAGATAATTCCCTGAACCTGCTTTTTATTATACAAGGCTGGGGAATTCACTGAAGAAACCAAAAGAAAAAAAATCAAAGCATTCTACACTCCGGGTATTTTAAACTCTGAACCTTAAACGCTAAACTGCAAACGGAATGTTACTTTTGCACTCCTATGTTAGTCCTCAACAATATTACATTCGAATTCGGAGCAAGAGCTTTATTCAGCGAAACATCGTGGCACATTAAACCCAATGAAAAAATCGGTTTGATTGGTGCAAATGGAACAGGTAAATCAACTTTACTGAGAATCATTGCAGGTGAATACAAGTTAACCAAAGGAGAAATTACGGGAAGAAAAAATCTTTCCATCGGATTTCTCAACCAGGATTTGCTTTCTTACCAAAGCGACAACAGCATTTTGCATGTTGCCATGGAAGCGTTTGAAAAAGAAAATAAAATTCATGATGATATTGAAGAAGTTTTAAAAAAATTAGAGCACGATCATTCGGAAGAAACGCTGCACCGGTTACATGATCTGCAAACCGAATATGAGGCGCTGGATGGTTACAATATTCAGTATAAAGGAGAAGCCATTCTTGAAGGGCTTGGATTTTCAACTGCAGATTTAAAAAGACCACTGAAAGAATTTTCAGGAGGATGGCGCATGCGTGTGATGCTGGCAAAAATCCTTCTTACAAAACCCGATTTGCTTTTATTGGATGAGCCTACCAACCACCTTGATTTACCCTCTATTCAGTGGATTGAAGAATATCTTGCAGAATACGAAGGAACAATAATAATTGTGTCGCACGACCGTTATTTTTTGGATGGTGTGGTTACAAAAATTGTAGAAGTGGATAATGAAAAACTGATTTCTTATTCGGGTAATTATACATTTTTTCTCCAGGAAAAAGCAATGCGTGAAGAAATGCAGCGTTCGCAATTTAAAAACCAGGAAAAATATATTAAAGAGCAGGAGAAGCTGATTGACCGTTTTCGTTACAAAGCTTCTAAAGCAAAATTGGCGCAATCAAGAATTAAAATGCTTGCAAAGCTGGAGCGAATTGATGATGTGGAAAACAACAATGCGGAGATACGGATCAATTTTAATTTTTCACAACAACCCGGAAGATCCATCGTTGACTTAAACATTAAATCAAAAAAATATGCAGAGCAAGTGATTTTTGAAAATACAGAAGCAAAAGTGGAACGCGGGGATAAGATCGCATTGATTGGTGCAAACGGAAAAGGTAAATCAACATTACTTAGGATGATTGACGGAGGTGAAAAATTTGAAGGCACCCTGACTCCCGGTTATAATGTTATCCAATCATTTTATGCACAGCATCAGTTGGAAAGCCTTCATCTTGAAAATGATTTAATGCGCGAATTACAGGTGCATGCCCCTGAACAAACGGACGCAACATTAAGAGCATTGCTCGGAGCATTTCTTTTCAGCGGGGATGACGTATTTAAAAAAATAAAAGTGTTGTCGGGAGGAGAGAAGTCACGAGTTGCCCTGGCAAAAACAATTTTAACAAAGGCAAATTTCCTGTTGCTGGATGAACCAACCAACCACCTCGATATTCAGTCAGTGAATATTTTGATTCAGGTATTGAGAAAATATGAAGGCAGTTATGTAATTGTCTCACACGACCGTTTTTTCCTGGCAGAAGTAGCGAATAAAATCTGGTATATAGAAAATAATAAGCTGAAAGAATATCCGGGAACCTATGATGAATATGAAATGTGGGTCGAGAAAAACAAAAAAGCTCCGGTTGAGTCAAAACCGGTTGAACCGGTAAATAAAAAAGAAGATATAAAAGTTGATGCAAGACAAAATGATAAAGAAAAGAAAAAAGAAAAACAGAAGCTGAATCATGCTGTAAATATTCTGGAAGAAAAAATTGAGCAGCTGAAAATGAAAAAAGAAAATCTCCTGGTGCAGCTTTCTGATGAATCCATTTTAAAAGAACATGATAAAATGAAACTATTCAATCATGAATTAAAAACAGTGGAAGAGGAAATCGAAAAAATGCAAAGTGAATGGGAACAATTTTATTTGCAGTTGATGGAAATGAATTAAAGAAATGAACAATGTACGATTTACGATTTACAAATAACAAATAACGAATAACTTTCCCGGATGAAAATTGTCAGCACTTTTATCTTTTTGTTTTTTGTTACGCGAATTTCACTTGCCCAAAATGAAGGCGATACTGCTGATTATTATCAAAGCAATTATTTGCGTTACGAAAATTATATTTATGCCGATAATATAAAAACAGCAGTTCTTGAAAAAAATGGCGTGCAGCTTTCTGATCCTGTCATTGGTTTAAATTCCCGTGAACAATTGGAGTTAACTTTTGATGATCTTGACGGAGATATAAAAAATTATTCTTACACATTTATTCATTGCAATGCCGACTGGACACCTTCCCAGGTTATCATTTCACAATACCTCCGTACATTTTTTGATGCCCCTTTGACAGATTACCAGTTTGCATTTAACACCCTTCAAACCTACACTCATTACAAACTTGTTTTTCCGAATGAAAACCTTAGCCCGGCTCTTTCGGGGAATTATCTGCTGAAAATTTTTTATACAGAAAATCCGGACAGCATAATCCTTACACGAAGATGGATGATGTACGATGATAAAGTGCAGATTGATGCAAACGTAAGACGCGCCACCATTGTTTCTGACCGCTATTCCAAACAGGAAATTGATTTTACAGTTGCTTATTCTTCAAATTTTATTCAAAATGCTTTCAGTGATATTAAAATCGTGCTTATGCAAAACGGAAGATGGGATAATGCAATCACCAACCTTAAACCTCTCTATTTAAAAGATAACCTGCTGGATTATAATTATGACGAAGAAAATGTTTTTAATGCAGGAAATGAATTCCGGACTTTTGATACACGCTCACTCAGGTTTCAGACCCAATTTATAAAAAAAATAATGGAAGATTCTTCAGGATATGACGTGTATGTAACAAACGATGAAAGCCGTTCGGCTTTGGTTTATTCTATTTTGGATGATATCAACGGGAGATTTGTCAACACCATTTATGACGACCGGGATGGAGAAATTGAAGGACAATATGTGCATGTTCATTTTAAGCTGCTTTATCCCGATCCCATTGAAAAAGGCACTCCTTATGTATTTGGCGAGCTTACTGACTGGAGGCTCACAAAGGAGGGAAAGCTTAAATATAATTATGATCAGCAGGCTTATGAAACTGATCTTTATCTGAAGCAAGGATATTATAATTATGAATATGTGGTAGTTAATGATGGTTCTGACCGGATAGATGAGACCGTTATTGAAGGAAATCACTTTGAAACAGAAAATAATTATTGTATCTTTGTGTATCACCGCCCGATTGGAGGACGATACGACCAGCTGATCGGGTGGAAAAAGTTGAATTCAAGCCATATCTATTAAAATTCAATGCCTGATTTCGTACGTTCACCCTAAAAAATCAAAATTTCGTCATAAAAGACTTGCATTATAAAATGTCTTTACTATTTTTGAGGTAATAAATTGAGAAAATATGGTAACAGAAGTAACATCCGGAGTAAAAGTGAGCGTTGAAACCTTCTATCAACCCACCCATTCAAATCCAGGACAATCCCATTATGTTTTTGCATATCGCATCACCATTGTAAATGAAAGTGAAGATATTATCAGGTTAAAAAGACGCCATTGGTACATTGTTGACAGTGATAATACAAGAAGGGAAGTTGAAGGTGAAGGTGTTGTTGGAGAACAACCTTTTATCGGCCAGGGAGAAACCTACCGTTATGTTTCAGGTTGCAACCTGAACACCGAAATCGGCAAAATGTATGGAACCTATTTAATGGAACGTCAAAACAACAAAAAGCTTTTTTATGTAAAAATACCGGAATTCAAAATGGTGGTTCCAAGCAAGCTTAACTAAGAATTTTCATCTGACAATTATCCTAAAACGATTAAAGCCTCCTTCCAAAAAAAGGGGGTTTTGATTTTATGGATGGTTTGACTTCTTTTTTATATCAAACTTCAAATGCAAAGCATACTCAAGAAAGTTGTTTGTAAAATAATTTGTGTCTTCTGAAATTTCCGCTGAATAAATCATTCCCGGAGAAGGCAGTGTGTTTAACTCAATTATATTATTTTGTCCTGACTTATTAAGTTCCTCCAGCAAATTCATTCTTTGATCGAACGCATTTGCGTATTTTTTTGTTGAGGAGAATTGTTTGTTAAGATGAAACAATAAAACTCCAATTGAAATAAGAGCTGTTCCGGTTTTTAAAATTTGAAAAGCCTTATTATTTATTTCAACGAAATACCCGGTGAAAAAAAAGAAAGCTGAAAAACAAAGGCAAATGAGGAAGGAGATTTGGGACAATGCCCTGTCTGGTCCAATCTCGGACATAATAAAAGAAGTAGGTACTAAAAAAATAAAAACCAGGATCAGCAGCAGGATAAAATATTTTTTCAGTGAAAACAAAGCTGTTATCAAGTTACTTTTCGGAAGTGATTGTGACAAATATTTTCCCAGCACTAACCAGGGAAAGCTGAAAAGAAAAAGATAATGCAGTTTTAAAGGAGTCCTGATAAAAATTATTTTTATAAAAGATTTGATTTGAATCCATACAGTTTCAATAAAGCCTGCTTTCGGCAAAGCGCTGTAACGGATTTCATTTCCCGGTGCCACCATGGTAATTGTAAAAGAAATTAAAAGAAAAATCAGCGCCAGCATTATTTTCTTGTTAGTATTTTGATGTTTCGGAAAAGAAATGAACGAATTCTTCTTTAAGCCGGAATTTGATAATCCCAAATATGAACTCAGCAAAAAAATATTTACTAAGGCAAATGATTCGCTGGCACCCCCGATAAATACAGTGGTAATTATGATAAGTAAATAATGGACAGGTTTAAATCTTTCATTCACCAGGATATTGAGGAGGATAAGGCTCATGATAATGCTCCATAAATAAGTACAAACCTGCACCAGCCAAAACCACGTTTCGGAAATGCTGTAGCTCGAAAAAAACAGGCTGCAGGATAATATGAGTGCATACAAAATATTCAGTTTTGCAGAAAGTTTTATACTTAATATTTTATAAACAATATTTTTAACCAGGAAATAGAAAGAAAGAATCATGATCAAAAGTGTAATACCATTAAAAAAGAAATGATAATACGTGAAAGCGTTCATGCTGATGATCCACCCGGTAAAAAGATAAGCTGTCCAACGGGCACTGTACCCGTAATATAAATCGCGCATACATCCCCACACACCCTTTTCTGTGTATCCGCCTAAATAATAAAAATCATCTGCAGCAAGCCGGTTATAATAACTTACAACAAGAAACAACAACAAAAACAGGCTTCCGGAAATTGCAAGCAGGAAAAAGTAGGTCCTGTTTCTCATTTTTCAACTGCCCGCTTATTACTTGCAAAACTCATAACACAAAATTGATGTGGCAATAGCAACGTTTAAAGATTCAGCAGCGCTTTTTCCCTGCTTCAGAATGGTAATTTTTTCATCCACCAGGCTTAACAAACTTTCGCTTATTCCTTTTGATTCATTTCCCATTAATAAAATACTTTTTGAGTCCAGGTTTTTATCAAGAATATTTTTGCCATCTGTAACAGCTCCGTAAACCGGAATATTAAATTCTTTTTTTACATGCAAAAGAACATTTTCCAAATCCTCATAAAAAATATTCGTGCTGAAAAGTGATCCCATGGAGGATTGAACAACTTTGGGGTTAAATGCATCCACCGATTCTTTTGAGCAAATAATGTTTTTTATTCCAAACCAGTCAGCCGTTCTGATAATGGTTCCTAAATTGCCCGGGTCCTGGATATCATCCAGCATGAGTGTAAACCCGTCAGTAAGTTTATGAATGTCAATTTTACATGCAGGAATATGGGCAACTGCAAGAATTTTGTTAGGGCTTTCAAGCAAACTTATTTTTTTCAAATCTTCTTCGGAGATTTCATAAGAAATATTTTGTTTCTCAATTCTCCCGTTCCACTCAGAAGTAAAATAAAATGAATGAATTTTGAAATCAGAATTCAAAAGCCCGTTTACAATTTTTTCTCCTTCTGCAATAAACAATCCTTCACGTTCTCTGAACTTTTTAACATGCAGAGACCTGATAAGTTTCACCTGATTTTTAGAAATCATAAACCGAAAGATATTAAACTTGTCTCGCTCAAATGAGCAATCAAAATTAAAGTTAAATTGTACTTTTACAAACATCAGACATATTATCAAGTGAAGCGGCTAACATTCATTTCTTTTTGTCTTTTCCTTAGTGCCTGCCTTTTCTCCTGTAACCCTGTGCGAAAAATGGGTGACAATGCAATTTTGCTCAATAAAAATATTATTAAGGTGGATAATTCTTCTTTAAAGGAAGGGATCAGACCGATTATAAAACAAAAACCAAACAGGAAAATTTTAGGCGTATTCCGGTTCCACCTCGGAGTGTATAATCTTGCCAACCGCTGGCATTGGGGATGGGTAAAAAGAACTATTGGTGAAGAACCCGTTTTGCTTGACACTGCGTTAACCACACGATCCGTAAAACAGATTAAGCAGTATATGGAAAATATTGGCTATTATAATGCCGAAGTGAGAGATTCAATTGCTTATGTTTCCAAACATAAAGCAAACGTAATTTATTACATTACGGAAAATGCACCTTATAAAGTGAAGTCTTTTTTCTTTTCCATTAAGGATCCTGTTATTGATTCAATTGTAAATGCCGAAAATAAAAATACACTCATCCATACGGGAGATAATTATGATACCGGCATCATTCAAAAAGAACGTGAACGTATTACAACCATATTAAAAAACACCGGGTTTTATGCTTTTAACCAGCAATACATTGCTTTTAAAATTGACAGCTCTCTTAAATCAAAAAGCGTGAATATTTACATGACAGTGAGCAATCCCTTTGAAATTATTAAAGATACCATAGCCAGCGTAAAGAGTCAAAATCATATCCAGTATTCCATAAATAAAATTTATGTGAGAACTGATTATGATCCGTTAAACATTAATGAAAGAGTCTCTTTTGATACCCTGAATTATAACAACTATTATTTTCTTTCTTCTTCGGGTCACTTTAATTTCCGTCCATCTCCGCTTGCCCGGAATATTTTTTTCAAATCCGGGGAACTCTATCGTTTAAGCGATCATGAAAATACTTACAGGTCATTAGGCGATCTCGGAAATTTTCGTTTCATCAATATCAAATTTGAAACAGACAGCGAGGCATTGATGAAAAATGAAAATAAATTAAATTGTTATGTCCTGCTCACTCCCCTGTCAAAGCAATCTTACAAAATAGAATTGGAAGGAACACATAACGGGGGTAACCTGGGCGCATTAGTTAATATTATATATTTAAACAAAAACACTTTCAGAGGAGCAGAAACATTCGACTTTAGAATTAAAACAGCTTTTGAAAATTTAAAAAATGCACCGATTGAGGAAAACAAAAAAATACTTTTTTTTAACACGTATGAATTCGGACCGGAAGCAAGATTGAATATCCCGCGGGTGGTTTCTCTATTCAGGCCAAAGAATAAATCGGTCATCAGTTCAACTGAATTAATAATGTCTTACAATTTGCAGCAGCGCCCGGAATTTTACAGGCGCATTGCAGATTTTTCAGCAGGGGCAATTTATAAATTTTCAAATTATTTCCGCTTCCAGGCATATCCCGCTGAAGTTAATTTTGTAAGTGTAAAACCCGATCCTGTGTTTCAGCAAAAGCTGGAAGAAATAGGAGACCCTGCATTGACAAGCAGTTATGAGGATCACCTGATCACGGACGGAAGATACAGTCTTATCTTCACATCCCAGGAGCTTAACAGAGCAAAAAGTTTTATTTTTCTGCGCCTGAATTTTGAAGCAGCCGGAAATTCCCTCCGGTTAAAAGATGAACTCACCGGAAGGGTAGCAAAAAAAGACAGCAGTTATACTTTTCTTAACAATCATTATGCGCAATATATAAAGCCTGATGCAGATTTCAGATTTTACTTTGTTCCTGATGCGAATAACACCGTTGTGTACAGGCTTGCAGGAGGGATTGGCGTTCCTTACCTCAACTCACGCTCTCTTCCTTTTGAAAAAAGTTTTTATGCGGGTGGTTCCAACGACTTACGCGCTTTCTTTGCACGAACCATTGGCCCGGGATCCTATTTTAAAGAAACAATTCAGCAAACAGGTGAAATAAAAATCAACAGCAATATTGAATACCGTTTTGATATTTTTAAAATTCTCCAGGGAGCCTTTTTTGTTGATGCCGGTAATGTCTGGCTTACACATGAGGATGCCAACCGGCCGGGCGGAAAATTTGAATGGAATAAATTCTATAATGAAATTGCCATTGGTGCGGGATATGGTTTTCGTTTTAATTTTACTTTTTTCATTTTCAGGTATGATTTAGGTTATAAATTCAGGGATCCCACCCACCCTGAAAATGATGGATGGGTGTATGACGATCTGCATCTTTTTCAGGGAGTCACAAGCAACTTTGGAATCGGGTATCCATTCTGAGGTTTAAGGTTGGAGGTTGGGGAATCATTCTGAATTATTTTATTAGTTTTGTCAGCAAACGAAATAATCTTTGATGCTAAATATTTAATTCTAATTTCCATCATGTCATTAAAAAAAATAAAAGAACTATTGGGAGACCAGGCTGATTCGCTGCTGAATCACGAATGTAAAACTGTGAGTAAAAATGATCTGCATCAGCCGGGCGCTGATTTTGTGGACAGAATTTTTGTTCCCACAAACAGGAATAATAATGTGCTGCGAAACCTTCACGCAATATATAATCACGGACGGCTTTCCGGAACGGGTTATGTCTCTATTCTTCCGGTTGACCAGGGGATTGAACATTCAGGAGGCGCTTCGTTTGCGCCCAACCCGATGTATTTTGATCCTGAAAATATTGTAAAACTGGCTATTGAAGGAGGATGCAATGCTGTTGCTTCCACTTACGGTGTGCTTGCTGCCGTTTCGAGAAAATATGCTCCGAAAATTCCGTTCATTGTAAAAATTAATCATAATGAATTTCTCACCTATCCGAACAAGTTTGACCAGATCATGTTTGGAACGGTAAACGATGCATGGAACATGGGCGCAGCAGCCGTTGGTGCAACAATTTATTTTGGTTCTGCCGAATCTGCAAGACAAATTGTTGAAGTGGCTCATGCATTTGAGGAAGCTCACCGTTTGGGAATGGCAACCGTGCTGTGGTGCTATCTCCGCAACAGCGGATTCAAAAAAGACGGAACGGATTATCATGCAGCCGCTGATCTTACGGGACAGGCAAATCATTTGGGCGTTACCATCCAGGCTGACATCATCAAACAAAAACTTCCGACAAATAACGGTGGCTTTACTGCATTAAATTTCGGAAAGACCCATAAGAAAGTTTACGAACAATTATCATCCGATCATCCGATTGATCTTTGCCGCTACCAGGTTTTGAATTGTTATGCAGGAAGAGCAGGTTTGATTAATTCAGGCGGAGAGTCAAAAGGAGCAAGCGATATGGCTGAAGCAGTGACTACGGCCGTAATCAATAAACGTGCAGGCGGACAAGGACTCATCTCCGGGCGCAAAGCATTTCAAAAACCTTTTAAAGACGGAATTGAAATGCTGAACGCAATCCAGGATGTGTATCTTGAAAAGGAAATTACAATTGCTTAATTAATTTGAAGATTTGAAAATAAGTCAATGTGATTTTCAAATTATCTGATTTTCAAATTTTCAAATTGAAAAAATGAGCTGGTTTAAACGCATCAAAGAAGGCATTACCACCCGGGAGAAAAAAGAAACTCCCGAAGGATTGTGGTATAAATGTCCTTCGTGTAAAGCGATTTTAACTACAAAAGAACATGCTGATAATTTATTTGTTTGCCTGAAGTGCAATTTTCACGAACGCATCGGTTCAGCAGAATATTTTGAAATTCTCATTGACAATAATAAATTCGCTGAGCTGAATGCAGACATGATCTCGGCTGACCCACTTCATTTTGTGGATACAAAAAAATATGCTGACCGCATTGCTGATACGCAAAAGAATACCGGGTTAAAAGATGCTATCCGTACGGTGTATGGCAAACTAAACGGGCATAAGCTTGTTGTTGCATGCATGGATTTTAAATATATAGGCGGATCAATGGGTTCGGTGATGGGTGAAAAAATTTCGAGAGCGATTGATCACAGCATTGAAAAAAAATGTCCGTTCCTGCTGATTTCAAAATCAGGAGGAGCGCGCATGATGGAAGCAGCACTTTCACTGATGCAAATGGCAAAAACTTCTGCCAAGCTCACATTGCTTTCCGAATCTAAAATTCCATAT
>DATEMK010000580.1:0-3814 GCA_035275625.1 Bacteroidia bacterium | reverse complement strand
TCAGTTTATTTAATAATTAATTTTTGAGTATAAATTTCAGATTTCGTTTTAATGGTAATCATATAAATACCAGGTGTCAAATCAGAGACATCCAGTTTAAACATACCGGAGTCGCTATTATAATATTGATTAGACAATATTGTACCGATAATATTGGACAAGGTGATGTTATGTTTTTCCTGAGTATTTGTAAAATTTATTATGATGAAATCTGAAGCTGGATTAGGATAAATGCTGAACCCATTTTGCTTTAAATAAGATATTCCAAGCGGTGAATAATATATCACGTTTGATGTATCAGATTTACATCCATTAACATCAGTAATGATGGTAAAATAATTTCCACTCGCTGACGGATGGTAAGAAATATTATTTGCACCTGCAATTGCACCATTCATATTATACCATTGATTTCCTGAAAGAGAATTGGAAACAAGACTATCGCCCTGTTGAATTATAACAGCAGGTGGAGGAAGCGGGTTAACGGTAACTGTCATGTTATCCGAATTTGAACAGCCGTTATTATCCGTTACTTGTACCGAGTACGTGCCTGAATTGCCAACTGATATTGTTTGAGTGGTGGAGTTATTGTTCCACAAATAGGAACTGTAACCATTGCCAGCATCAAGAACTAAAATATTTCCATCACAAAAAGTTGTATCGTTTCCAAGATTAGCTTGCGGAAGTGCATTAATAGTGATATTAATCTCATCTGTATTTTCACAGCCATTACTATCAATAACTTGTACGTAATACATTCCCGTAGATGTTACCGAATTATATTGTGAAATTGAATTATCATCCCACAGGTAGTAGGCAAACCCCGCCCCGGCATCAAGGATCAAGCTATTACCAGCACAAAAGGAAGTATCATTGCCTAGATTAAGTTGCGGATCAGGATAAATAGTAATTTGGACAGATGAGCCATCCGTGCATGTGGTTGACGCACCGGTAAGTGTAACAGTATAAGTACCCGGGATCGAATAACTATGCACAGCATCAAATCCCACACTCGAACTGCCATCACCAAAATCCCATGAAAATTGATAATCTGTTGTATCATCCTGGAATGTATTGGTAAAATGAAATTCATTAGTTGATAGACACTTACTTGTAATATAAGTTGAAAATGTCACAGGAGAGAGATCATTATGGAGGTTGTTAAAAATATAGGTGATTTCAGAAGCTGATAATCTGTAATTGTACAGCCGCAGAAGCGCAATATTTCCCGAACTTTCTTCATAGAGATGATCATCAACAAAAAAATTAAGAATGTTGGCACTGTCCAATGATCCTAAATCATCTGCATCAATAAATGAGCCCCCCAATGTACCGTCAATATAAAGGCTTACTTCTTTTGTTGAAGCATCGCGCGTAATTATAAGATGTCCATACTGACCTTGATCAAAAGCGGTAGTATTTATCTGGTACGCAGGAAAAAAATCAAGAACCGAGCCTGTATAATAGAGACCCGAATCATTTAAAGGACTTTTATAATTAATAATTTTTCTATATCCTCCTGTATTGTCAAACTTAAAGTATAATTCTATACTATAATTGTTACTGATAAACCCATTTGCGTGGTTGTTATCAAACTTTAACCCATGATGCAAATCAAAGTGATAAACAGTTTGCTGAGCGCAGGTAAGTTCATTAAGCAAATCATTTTGAAAATTCCCGCTCGTTAAGGGACTGAGCGCGGAAACATCATGATTAGACTCGTCAAAATTGTTATGGAAACGATATTCCAAAGTTTGCGACATTGAGATTTTTGCCATTAATGCTAGTATCAACGCAAGTATAAAAGCAACTCTGCGATAACTAAAATAAATGCTATGTATTTTCATGATATATATTTTTTTTCAATGTATTAATACTCTAAATACACCAAATAGTTTGCCTTAAAATTATTTAAGAAAGAAATTTAAATAATTTACAGCGGGAGATTAAAATGGAATTAAAATGAGATTAAAACGAGATTAAAAATTAGCTCCACCCCTATCCCCTTCCCGAAAGGGCAGGAAATGATTTCAGTCAAAAAAGTTGATTTATTTTCCGGCTTTGTATCTTATGATTTCTGATTTTTCAATTATTATGAATCCGTCTGTTTTTGTCTGCTCAAATAAACGGCCAACAGATTTGGTGATCACTAGGATTTTCTCTTCGGTAGCAACAATTTCAACAACTATAGTTAAATCTCGAACAGACTGTGTTGGCTTGTTTAACGGTTGCGGTTCTGTTCAGCCATTTGCCTTTGTCTTTCAAGTTCTCTTTGCCTTTCAAGTTCTTGCCGCTGTTTTTCAAGTTCTCTTTGTTTTGATTCCAAATCCCTTTGAAGATTTTCTTTTACTGAATTATCTGCTTTAGCTTGCTCTTTCAGCATTTCCTGTTTCTCTTTTTCTTGATTTTTATCTAATTCATCTCTTTGCTTTTGGTGCTCATCATTGCCTAATCCTTTTTGCCTTAGTTCAGTGTCTTGCTTTACTTTATCTTCCTGTAATTTGGCTTCCATTTGCTTTGCTTGTTCGACATTTTCTTTCAAACGTTCATCAGCACCAGCTAACCTATCTGCCGCATTTTTTTCAATATCCTGAATTTTATTATCGCGGTAACTTTCTGCAGCTTTTATTTTTTCCGCCAAATTAGCTTGCTCACTCAATTGTTTTTCAGAATTTAATTGCTCTCGATACTGTTCTTGGCGCAGTTCACATTGGGCTTTTGCCAATTCTATTTCCTCTTTTTTTTGTTGCTCTACAACTTGTTTATAGGAATTGTATATTTGATTTGCCTGGTCTTGTGTCATAAATTTATTTATTAAGCAGTAGCTAACTTCATTTTTATTTCAGCATCTTCATAAGCAAATTTTTTCCTGACTTTAGCCGGTTTTGTATTGGATGCCAATACTAAAATAATATCTCTGTAATTTGGTCCTGCTAATTCAAGTGGTTCAACTAATTTTTGCTTTGATGTATCCAATGGTCCTTCACGATAACCAAGTTGGTCTGAAATTTTTGTAGTGAGTTCATCATTTATTGGAAGATTCATGAATGTGCGAACAACGCAGCTTCCTAAAAGTCCCTCGGGATTTGGATATGCTTCTTTGAGTTGTCCATAGCTTTGCGCAAACATCCACAACTTGATTCCGTATTGTCGTCCAATGTTTAAGGCTTCATCAACCGGAGGCATTTTTTTTAACCTGGGTAATTCATCAAGCATAAACAGAACAGGAGATGCCCCTCTTTGAGGCAATTCAGTTGTAAGCATTCGAATATGTTGCGCAATAAACACACGAAGAACAGAAAGATAACTGTCAATTTCATTTGGATTAATACAGATATAAATTGTTGGACTACCACTTCGCAAGTCTAAAGGATTCCAATCTGATTTTCTTGTGACTTTAGCAATTCGTTCTCCTTGCCATGCACTTAAACTGCTTTGAGCAGTTTTCAAGATGCTGTCTCTTTGCTTCTTATCCATTTCCCCTAAAGCATGCCCTGTTTGTCTCATTGCTGAAACAAACATATTTACTTTAAGAGATGCAATCATATCATCCCAACCAATTCCATAAATCAAATCTAAAACTTTTGACATTGCTCGGTCATTCGGTTTGTTTGATTGGGAGACATAGGCAATGGCTGCTGTCAATACATCCCGTGCCATGTTTTCCCAAAACGGGTCTGTTGCTCCTGATGGAACAATCATCATATCGGCTAAGAATCTTGAATCTTCCCAAATGAAATCACTATCCTGTCTTATGAAAACAAGAGGATTATAGCTGTTACTGTTGTTTGGGTCCAGAGGACTAAACTTAAAT
>DATEMK010000579.1:0-2287 GCA_035275625.1 Bacteroidia bacterium | reverse complement strand
TTCCACTGGCATCACTTCCATTACTAATTAATGTAATTCTTGTAATTCTTGCCGATGCAAAACTGCCATTATTTATATTGTTGAAATCGGGTCACCTTAATTACTTTATCATATTCCTTTGTTCATCCGTATTAATTGATAAGCTAAACAGGCCCGAAAAAGAATTTGATGTGTGGTTAATAATATTTATAGTTCTTTCGTCCGCTGTATTAGGCGTTCTTGAAAATGCTCCGTTTTCTTCCGAGATGAATTCATTGTCTAACCCTTTTTTTTATAAAATAATGGCGGTTATGATGGCGATTACGATAACAGCAATAATTTACTGCATTAAAATACAAAAGAGATATTATGCAAAGACGAAAGAGTAAGGCACGCAGTAAAAATATAATAAGGCATCTGTTTATTACTTTTAAATTTTCAATCGGATATCTTTTACCTAAAATAAGTAAGAAGGATCTGTTCTGGATTTTTTGTATTTACGTGATTGTAGCAATAATTATATGGTTGAGTCTCTCTTGCCCCGTTGCCATAAAGTGGATTTTATGTCTTGCTGCGGGTTTAGTCATTACCATAATTTTTTATAGTTTGAAAAATAAAGTTATTACTGTAAAAATTTTTGGTGTGCCTTTAAATATTCCTATAAATAGAGTACTGGCAATATGTGCAGGTATTACTACTGTTTTTGCAATATTTTTTCTGGGTACCGGGACACTGTTCTTTCAAAAAATATATTGCCCGCTTAAGTGTAACTGTCCATGGAGTTGTATTAGAATTCAATTAGCTCTGATCCCTGCTGGTACTTATACTATCGGCCTATCCAATGCAAAAAAAAAATTAGAAGATTCGTTGTTTCCTGATCAACATTCGCTTTTGTCTGCAGAATTACCTCAGTACACTGTTGCATTAGATTCATTCCTTATAAGCAAATACGAGATCACGAACGAAATATATTCGTGTTTTTTATCTGAAGTGAACAAAAAAGTAAGTGGTAAACCAATTATCAACTCCCTTCCGGTTACCCGTGTTTCATGGAATGAAGCGAAGAGTTTCTGTGACTGGTTAAGTGAAAAAATCGAATTGAAAGTCGATTTACCAAGTGAAAATCAGTGGGTGGCTGCAGCCGGAAGTGATCAAATTTTTCCATGGGGTGATGTATTTCCCGCTTCAAGCGTTTGTAATTTCAACAATAAATATTTGGGACCCACAGCGGAGCATCACCAGGATGAGTCAGCTTTCAATGTATTAAATATGGGAGGCAATGTATCTGAATGGTGCCGGGATGGAATTTCGAATGGAAAAAAGCCAGTTCGGGGCGGGTCCTGGAAAGATGGCGCAATTAAAGTAAGGATTTCTATGAGGAAAGAATTTCCGCCCGGTGTAAAAAATGACAACTTGGGCTTTAGAATAATTATTAATCAAATAAAAAATGGAGGTATTAACTATGAAAACAATTGTTTCAAGCAGGATTATGGTAATCCTGTCCTTATTCTTAACTGATTGCAGCAATAGTGCAAAACAGGAAGACAATGCAGATAAAATAGCTGCACCTGACTCTGTTCAGGAGTCTGATTCGAAATTTGAGCCTACAGGAGATTCGCTCGATGTAGCAATAATGTTTAAGTCTTCAGGATGGATGGGAGATGGTGAGCAGGGTACCCAATACATTAAATTTGAAGGAGCATCTAAAGAAAATCCTCATTCACCACCAACTTGTATTAAAGTACGATACATCCCCGGGTATACGCAATGGGGAGGGATATACTGGCAAAATAAAGACAATAACTGGGGAGACGCACCCGGTGAAAATCTCACTGCTAAACATTTCACCGCCATTACATTTTATGCCCGTGGTAATTCAGGAGGTGAAACCGTTGAATTTAAAGCCGGAGGGATAAAAGATAAAAAATACAAGGATTCTTTTGAAGTTACTTTAGGAAAAGTTCCTTTAGATACCAACTGGCAGGAATATATAATAAGCCTTGAAGGCAAGGATTTGTCAAGCGTTATTGGTGGTTTCTGTTGGGTTGCTGCAGGCGCAGACAATCCATCAGGAGCAACTTTTTTTATTGATGACATTAAATATGTAAGTAAATAAGACTATTAATTAACCATATGCTGTTATTATTTTTACGATTTCGCTTGCTCATGTTTTTCAAAAGAAAAGGATTCCTTTTTTTATTGCCTTTGACAGCAATTCTTTTTTTACAAAGTTGCAACGCGAAATCTGGAAAACATTCCAGTTCTATTTATAAACTTCACGGTTTATGCTTCTCTCCATACAAAGACC
>DATEMK010000578.1:0-3703 GCA_035275625.1 Bacteroidia bacterium | reverse complement strand
ATGAAATGCTGTCAATATCATTTTCCACCAGGAAATTTGCAAACTCTGGATAATCGCTGGGTGCTTGTCCGCAAAGACCTGTGTGCGTTCCTGACCATTTTGCTTTTTCAAGAGTCATTTTTATCAGTTGCATTACAGCAGGGTCGAACGGGCTGAATATTTCACTTAGTAATTCCGAATCGCGGTCAGCGCCAAGAGTCAGTTGTGTTAAATCATTTGAGCCGATGGAGAATCCATCAAAGTGTTTTGCAAATTCTTCTGCAAGCAATGCATTGCTCGGAATTTCTATCATCACATAAAGTTCCAAACCATTTTCACCACGTGTCAAACCAAACTCGTTCATTACATCAATTACTTTTTTCGCTTCACTGATGGTGCGGCAAAATGGAATCATCAGTTTTACATTGGTCAATCCCATTTCATCGCGTACTATTTTCATTGCCTTACATTCCATTTCAAAACCCTCTTTGTAAAGCGGGTGATAATAGCGTGATGCTCCGCGGAAACCAATCATCGGATTTTCTTCTTTCGGTTCAAATTGTTTTCCGCCAAGAAGATTTGCGTATTCATTCGATTTGAAATCACTCATTCGCACAATTACATCTTTGGGATAAAATGCAGCAGCTATCATAGCAGTAGCTTCAGCAAGTTTCTGAATGAAAAAATCTTCTTTGTTGTGAAACTGTTTCGTGCGTTTTTCAATTTTTTCTTTTGCTTCAGCATCAGCTATTTTTTCAAAATGTTTCAGCGCCATCGGGTGAATACCGATTGCATTGCTCACAATAAATTCCATCCGCAGCAAACCCACACCATCATTGGGCAGAAATGAATACCGGAATGCCTCATCAGGATGTCCGAGTATGAGCATCACTTTTGTTTCGGGTTTATGAATAGTTGTGATGTCAATTTCTTTTTCATTCCACTTTAACAGACCTTCGTAAATATTTCCGGTGTCACCTTCAGCAGCAGAAACTGTAATTTTTTGTCCGTCCTTAATTACCTGAGTTCCATTTCCCGTTCCTACAATTGCCACTGCGCCCACTTCACGCGCAACAATGGCAGCATGTGATGTGCGTCCACCCTGGTCAGTTATAATTGCTTTTGCTTTTTTCAATACCGGGTCCCAATCAGGGTCAGTACGACCGGTGACTAAAATTTCTCCGTCATTCAGTTTTGAAATTTCAGATGGAGAAGAAAGGATGCGTGCTTTACCACTTACAATCCTGTTGCCCAAACCAATTCCGCTGCAAAGCACTTTTCCTTTTTCTTTCAAATGATATTCACGAAAGATTTCACGGTTGCGGTTATTGCTATGTACAGTTTCCGGTCGTGCCTGAACAATAAATAATTTTCCATTCACGCCATCCTTTGCCCATTCAATGTCCATGTGACATTTGTAATGCTTCTGAATATCACAAGCCCAATTCGCCAGTTGAATTATTTCTTCATCGTTTAAAATAAATTGCTCTCTTTTCTCTGTCGCTGTTTCAAGATTTACTATTGCATCTTCCGGCTTCAGAATTTCAGCTAAACTCTTTTCAGAGTAAATCATTGTTTTTGCTTTGCTGCCAAGATTGTGAGAGATAACAGGTTGCTTAATTTTATTCAACAATGGTTTGAATACAAGAAACTCATCCGTGTTTACATTTCCCTGAACAACATTTTCACCCAGTCCCCATGCGCCTGAAATCAAAACCACATCTTCAAAACCCGAATCAGGTTCCATCGTGAACATTACACCTGAGCTTGCCATATCAGAACGCACCATCACCTGCACACCAATTGACAATGCAACTTTGCTATGGTCGAAGCCATTGTCGGTTCTGTATTTGATTGCACGGTCAGTAAACAGTGAAGCATAACACCGCTGACACGCTTTGATTAAATTTTCTTCGCCTCTCACATTCAAATACGATTCCTGCTGCCCTGCAAAACTTGCATTGGGTAAATCCTCTGCCGTTGCGCTGCTGCGAACAGCAAGCGAAATAGTTCTATCTTCTCTTTCACAAAGCTTATAGTATGCAGCATTAATTTCATTTTTTAATTCTATAGGAAATGTTGCTTCCAATAAAAGTTTTCGAGCCTTACTGCCAACTTCAGATAAGTTGCTGAATTTATTTTTATCAAGTTTTGATAACACACTGTTCAATGCGTTAACCAATTTATTTTCATTCAGGAATTTCCAATAACCGTCTGATGTTATTGCAAATCCGTTCGGCACACGAATACCTTTTGCAGATAGCTCGCTGAACATTTCGCCAAGCGAAGCATTTTTACCACCCACAAGAGGTATATCGCTGAGCCGGATTTCGGAGAAATTTTTAATTGAGTTCATTGTTTATTTTTATTGAGTGTGTTGTAAATAAATGCAGTCACATATCCGATGAATAATCCTTCAAGGAAAAGAATGAGCATACCACAAAGAAGTTTACCGATATTAAAACCGCTATCAATCATGAGTGGCTTGAAATCCATGTCATGAAAAATGGTATTCACAATACTTAGACTGAAATCCTTTCCGCCAATGGCGAAAATGATATTGCAGAGTAAGAATGAAATGCTAAGAGCTATGCCTAAAGCAAGAGCGAATTTTGATGGAGTAATTTTCATTTTGATTTTGTTTTAATTATTAAACTTATTTTATAATCAAATAACTTGTATGTAAACATCTGCATACTTGAATAAATTACAGATGCTTTTCATCATTGCCGATTATGATTAATCTCATAAAACATAATTCTGTCATTCGGCTAAGCGAATCATTTTCTGCACCTGCGAGATGTACATCGCTTAGCCGAGTTTCAGAGAAATATTTAATTGCCTCCATTGATAGCGCTCAAGTTTTTAGTCGGTTCATTGGTATCAAGAATTATTGGAACACCATCCTTTCCCAATGGAACAAAGAAGAATTTAGCATTGGGGCTGGCAGCGAGTTTTTCCTGCACCTGGAGTGCTTTAAACTGCAAATATTTTGTGCTAAGTCCATCATCAATTATCTGCTGTGCATCCCTTTGTCCTCTCGCAAGCGTTGTTTGTATTTGTGCATCCTTCTCTGCAATTTTTATTTCATAATCCTTCTGTTCTATTTTTTGTTTGGTTGCAAGTTTCATGTCTGTTGCATCGGTTACCACTTTTGAATATTCAATATGATTAATGGTAACTGCATTCAGCTCAAGATGCTTGCCTGCGATTCTGCTTTGCAATTCTGTGATGATTTCTTTTTCAATTTCAGTACTCTTTTGCGATAACTCCATGTATTTGTATTTCGCAAAAGTGCTTCTGGTAACGGTGAAAAATTCGGGCTTCACTACTTTATTATAATAGTCATCACCAATTTCCAAGGCAAGCGGACCGAGTTCTTTGCTTATAGGACGCAATATGGCAGACACCGTAATGGTAGTGTGCAATTCGTCCTGTGTAAGGATGGCTATCATCTCCGGGAAAGTTTGCCATTGAACGCTGTACTTCTTTACCCCGTCCCAGGGTATTTTCCAGACGATACCGTTATCATAAATTTTTTCTGTAGCCAATCCTCTTCCTAAAGGATGATTTTTAATTCCGAGATAACCCGGTTTCACAACTGTGGCGCATCCGCCAAGTAATATCACCGCTGCGATTACGAGCAGTGAAGTTCCGATTTGATTTTTTAGATTTTTCATTTAGATTTTTTTTTAAATTGTTTAATTGATTTATTTATTCTTAA
>DATEMK010000577.1:0-6801 GCA_035275625.1 Bacteroidia bacterium | reverse complement strand
AACATGGAAAAATACAGATGCTGAAGGATATGGCCCAAAAAATGATTGATGACCAGCAAAAGGAAATTGCTGATTTACAAAACTGGCTTAACAGTTCTAACGATTGATAAATTTTTAAGGACATGCAAAAATTTTTATTTTATTTCATTGCCTCCATGTTGCTTTTTTCACGATTAGGTTTTGCACAACATGATTCCTCCATGCATAACATGAAACCTGCAATGGATAAAAATATGAAGATGGAGGACAGCTCTTCAATGGATAAAAATATGAAAATGCAGGACAGCAGCAAAATGGATATGAAGATGGATATGAAAATGACTTCTGCATTTTCAAATCACCTGCCGATGAGCCGTGACGGGAGCGGAACTTCATGGCATCCTGATTCAAGCCCGATGATGGCTTATATGAAAATGAAGAATAAAACGATGCTGATGTTTCATTATGCCGTGTTTGTGCGTTATACAAAGCAGGACGTTGCAGATAAAAGCAATCGCGGTGATAAAAAATTTGATGCTCCGAATTGGTTAATGTTTATGCTTACACAGAAATTGGGCGAACATGATTTATTTTCTTTTCATTCGATGATTTCGCTCGATGGTGTTACAGAAGGTAAACGCGGTTACCCGTTACTGTTCCAGACAGGTGAATCAGCAGACGGAAAACCGCTGGTTGACCGTCAGCATCCGCATGATTTATTTTCTGCTCTTGCACTTAATTATACGCACAGCTTTTCAAAAGATGTTGATGCGAATGCTTATTTCGGTTATCCGGGCGAACCGGCTTTAGGTCCACCGGTTTTTATGCATCGCCCCTCGGCAATGAATAATCCGGATGCAGCCCTTGGTCATCACTGGATGGATGCCACTCATATAACTTTTGGAGTTGGAACCATAGGTATCCGTTACAAAAATGTAAAAGCTGAAGGAAGCATTTTTACAGGACGCGAGCCGGATGAAAAAAGATTTGATTTTGATAAGCCAAAGTTCGACAGCTATAGTGCGCGTGTTTCAGTTAACCCGACCGAAAACCTCGCATTGCAGGTTTCAAGAGGTTTTATTAAAAGTCCCGAAGTGCTGGAGCCGGATACGGATGTTACCCGCACAACAGCATCTTTACTTCATAATATGAAGTTAACTAATGAGAGCAATATAGCCACATCAGTAGTGTGGGGATGGAATCATAACAGCTATGGAGAAAACCTACAGTCTTTTTTGATTGAAAGTAATTTGATGCTGATGCCGTTGAGTATTTATGCACGTTTTGAGTGGATACAAAAAGATGCTCATGAGCTTGAATTGGAATCATTCGATAACAATCCGACATTTAACATCAATGCATTTACTCTGGGAATAAACAAAACCTTATTCACCTCTTTTAAAACGGATTTTTCTTTAGGTGTGCAAGGGACAATCAATTTTCCTGATGAAAAGATAAAACCGTTTTATGGAAATTCACCTGTCGGAGTAGAAATCTTTTTAAAGATTGCACCGGCAATGATGAAAAAGAAATCAATGTAAATTTAGCATAGCAACAATTCAAACATTTAAAACAAAAAATTATGCATCAGGAACATAAAGAAATAATTCGTCAGTTAAATGACTGCGCTAATGAATGTAATCATTGCTTTAACGCCTGCTTACAGGAAGACGATGTTAAAATGATGGCACGCTGCATAGAGCTTGACCGGGATTGTGCAGACATCTGTCAGTTGACAGCTTCCATGTTAGCAAGAAATTCAGAACATGCACATCATCTTTTGAAGGAATGCGCAGATATTTGTGAAGCTTGCGCTGAAGAATGTGCAAAACATAAAAACGAACATTGTAAGAGTTGTGCTGAAGCTTGCAGAAAATGTGCAGAGGCTTGTGCAACACACCAGGAGTAAACAGGGAATATTAATAAGAACAATTCGCAAACTTAATTATATTCGGAGCTGTCAATAAGCTACCGTTAATTCTTTACTTGCTGATTCTTCGTCTTTAATTTTTTCTTTCAATTTCAAAAATCTGATTTCAAACAAAAAATAACTTCCTGTACAAATTATTATCAGGCAAGTTAAGTATGTCAGAAAAATCCCGGCTTCCAATAGTATTCTTCCATTTATTTGTTGTGTTGTAAAAAAATGCGATAATGCAATGCGATATATTTTTAAAAAAGGATAGTGGAAAAGGTAAATACCGTATGATATTTTTCCGATAAATACAAGAACTTTTGATTCAAGTAATTTAAGAATAGGAGTTTCATTGATAGAACACAATATCATCAATGCACAGCAAATATTAATTAAAGTTAATCCGTAAGAAAGCCGGTTGCCATACACCATGTTTTCTGCATATTCATATCCTAATCCTTTTAGGGTTATGTGTTCAACGGAATTATGGAGCCATAGGTAGTTAATTATGCCAACACCTGCGGTTAAGAGTAGGCAGATATAAAATGACATTTTTAGTCGTTTTAATAAAGATTTGAAATCAAAAACTGCTAAAACTGCGCCAAAACAAAGCGCGTCAAACTGAAATGGAGTTTGCCTGTAAATAATTGTTCCTATTAGATAATTATTATCAGTGACAGTTTTTAAAAGCTCAACGGAAATAAATCTTAACACCGGACAGCCTATCAATATAAAAACTAAAACTCGTTTTAAATTTTTCAGGGATAAAAAATAAATGACGAATGGAAAAACAATGTAGAACTGTTCTTCAACAGATAACGACCATAGATGAGAGAACAAATCGGTATTGGGAATTTTAATGTGCGTTATCATCGCATGATACATCTCCATAAAATTGTAAGTATAAGTTAAAAGAAAGGAGATGTTAACCGGAAATTCTTCTAAAAGCATTAACAGATTTAATCCCGCGTTGTTTTTTGAAAGCACGGTGCCTGCAACAAAATAAAGTAGTGCGAACAAGCCTAAAAATCCAAAATAAAGCGGAAATATTCGTAATGCCCGTTTTACATAAAATCTTGTTAAGAATTTACCAAAAGAAAAATCCTTTTCTGAAAAAAGGATTCTGGTTATAAGAAATCCTGAAAGCACAAAAAACAACTGAACACCTACCCAGCCAAAAGGAATATTAAAAAAGTCAAAAGCCCAGTGATGACAGATAACAAACAATACTGCCAATCCTCTGATTCCATCAAGAGATTTAATATAAGCTGGTTTCGTCATTTAATTTTTCAGGGCAGTTAGTTATTTTAAGCTCTTACGGTGATTAAATGCAGTAGGTTTCATTAAAAGAACCTAACATGTTTTAAATATCCATTGTGAAAAAAGTATTTACATAACACAGTCAAAGTGGTTGTTGTTTACATTGATGATATAAGTAATTCAGGCAGTAGCTCCGCTTTTAGCAAAAAAGCTTGGTAATTTGAGATTTACACCTCCAAATCAGGATTTAAATGTGCAAAGATATTCCATTTTATTCTTACGCTTTTGTGGAGAATAAAAACTATTTTTGTAACTTGCGAAAATAATTATTCAGCATTCTTAATCAAATTAAGTTAAACTCAAAAAATAATTACAAATGAAAAAAAATCTACTTACTTTATTATTCGCCATGTTCATTGGCGTAGCAGCATTTGCGCAGACAGCTCCTGATTTCACCGCAAATGATTGCAATGCTTACCCCCACAATCTTTACACCGAACTTGCACAGGGCAAGGTAATTGTTTTAAATTGGGTTATGCCCTGCGGAGCTTGTGTTGGTCCTTCTCTTACTGCGTATAACGTGTCACAGAGTTTTGGTAACCCTAATGTTTTATATTACCTAATTGACGATGCAGGCAACACCGCTTGTTCTTCACTTGATAGCTGGGCAACCAGCAGTGGCATAGGTACAAACCGAACAACTTTTTCAACTACTTCAATTGTCCAATCCAATTATGGTGGAGTAGGTATGCCACACGTTGCTGTAGTAGGTCCGAATGGGCACATGTATTTTAATGGTTTAAATGCTGCTGCCGGTAATTCAACAGCTATTCAAAATGCAATCACAACTGCTTTAACAGCAACCGGGATTGCCCAAAATAGCAATAATGCATTTCAATTCAGTGTGATGCCATCTTTATCAACGCCAACCGTTAAAGTAACTTATTCACTCAGTGAATTAGCAAATGTTACTTTGCAGATGTTTAACGAATCAGGCCAATCAGTAAGTACAAAGAATATTGGAAAGCAATCAATCGGTAATTACACTTACGATTTTGATGTGAATAAATCAGCAGCAGGTATTTATTTCATGCGTTTCACAGCAGGAAATAATTCCCAAACTCTTAAATTTTCTGTTTCAAAATAAAGATTTCTTGTTTCTTCTCAACAACCTGCATTTATTATTTATTGCAGGTTGTTTTTGTTATAAACAGCTAAACTTAAATTCGGTATGCGAAATGTAATTATTCTGGTATCAGTATTTATTTTAAAATCTGTATTCACCCATGCCCAGTGTTGCGCAGGCGGCAGCGGGAGCCCAATTGCAGGGGGCGCATCACAGGGCGTATTGCAGGAAAGACAGGTTGATATCAATACCAATTTTCAGTTTATAAGCACAAACAAATTTTATAAAAAGGATGTTCTTGCACCAGATTCTGTTAGAACTTTTGATAGCTTCAGCAGCACTTACGAATATTTCCGGCTTGCATATGGGCTGACAAAAAATTTTACATTTTCTCTTGAAAGCGGGTATTATTTTAACAAAAAAGAAATCGGCCTGAATAAAGACCCTGCTACAACATATACAGCAAAGGGAGTTGGCGATTTAATTCTTTTTCCGCGTTATGACATAATCAACTGGACAGAAGAAAAGCACCGTACAGAAGTAACAGTAGGTTTGGGATTCAAAATCCCATTGGGGAGTTATAATGATTCAACGGGAAATATTGAACCGTTTTCCGGCACAACTTATTATGTGTCTAAACCAACATCTGTACAACTTTCTTCAGGCGCACAAGACATTATTTTTTACACATTTCTTTTCAGGGGTTATACCGAACACAATTTCCGTGTTTTTGCAAATGCTATGTACATTAAAAAGGGCTACAACCCTAATGGTGAAAAATTAGGCGACTTTGCAAGTTTTGCGCTCTTTGCAGGAAAATCTTTTTTCAACCACCTTGGAGTTACTCTACAGGCTCGTTACGAATGGGTGGACAGAATGAAAATTAATGAAAGTATTTTGCTTTTTGGCAAACCCTCAAATTATTTTCCTGAAGCGACCGGATATAAAAAAGTTTTCATCACTCCCCAACTGAGTTTTACGAAAGGAAAATTTACTGTTTATGGTGCTTATGATATTCCCGTTTATCAATACATAAATAGCTCCGATTTTTATACACAAGTTGGTTCACAACATCAGACAACTGTGGGCATCTCTTTCAGATTTTTTGCAGTAAAAAGCGTTGTAAAAGATGCGACAGGAAATAATGATTACTATTGTCCCATGCATCCTGAAGTTACTTCATCGAAGCCTGGGCAATGTCCGAAGTGTGGAATGGATTTGGTGAAGAAGAAATAAGTATTTTTTATTTAACAATACCCGAAATAAACAGGCAAAAAACAGTGTTTAAATCATTTTCTTAGAATTGTTCACGAAATTCTTTAAAATATTCACGAAAATAGGAACTGGAAAAAGAAATTTTACAGCCTGTTTACCTGCGAACAACGGGCTAAAATAGGGTAATCTTGTCGGGACCACCAGTAATCCAATCGGGATCACTTAATCAAAGGGAAAAAATCATTAAGAATTTTGCCGGCAGAAAAATATTTTCGTTGTTGAATTCAACAATTTCCAGTAGGTTTGTATCCTATGAATTTGAAAAAATATTTATTTCTTCTTTTAGCATCGCCACTGCTGGTCATTTCATGTAACTCAAAAAAATCAGCAACCAATGACCAGGTTGGATCTGCAAATGATTCTTTAAATTATATAAAAATTGCCGATGCAAAAAAATTCCTTCCCGGCTGGTCAAAGGAAAACAGTGTGATTTACCAATGGATTGCAGAGCCGGACATGCTTCACCCGGTTAACAGTATATCCATACAGCGAACAGAAATGTTTCTTTACACTCAAATGTTTTTAGTCATTGTTGATTTCAGGTCATCGAAGCTTATCCCGATGCTCATTAAAACGTTGCCGGATATTTCCGCTGACGGACTGAGGGTTACGTTTGAATTAAGAGATGAGCCACGATGGGATGACGGTGAGCAGCTAAGTGTTGATGATATTATTTTCACAGCAAAAGCAAGCAAATGTCCTTTTGTGGATAATCCAAATTACAAACCTTATTGGGATAACCTGAAAAATATTGAAAAAGACAGCATCAACCCCCGAAAGTTTACGGCTGTGATGAAACAAACATATATGCACAATGTTGCTTTCTGGGGCGATTACCCGATCATGCAGCGAAAATTTTTTGATCCACATGATTTGCTGTCAAAATATTCTTTTGAGCAATTTGATGATTCAAAATCAGGACTTGACAATGATAAAGAACTGAAAGATTGGGTGAATGTATTTAACAGTGCGAAGTATGGTCGCGAGATTCAGAATTTGCCGGGCCTGGGACCGTATAAAGTTACTTCATGGGAGGCAGGTCAGACAATTACATTAATGCGGAAAGAAAAATACTGGGGAAATGCTGATAAAAGCATATACGAAGCATCCTACACCGAAAAAATTATTTTTAAAGTGAACCGTGACCCGAATTCACAAATGCTTGAATTCAAATCACAGGCGAATGATGCATCTACCACTTTAAGCACAAAAACTTTAATTGATCTTCAAAGCGATTCCGGTTTCA
>DATEMK010000576.1:0-5253 GCA_035275625.1 Bacteroidia bacterium | reverse complement strand
AAATATGTAAAAGAAGTTCCTGCACAGGCGTGGGATTTGATCGAGTACAGCGAAAAGCCGCTGACTATTGTTTACCCGGGGGCTGTTAATTTTGCAAAAAACATTATCAGTGCTGATGGTACAGTTGCCATCCGGGTTGTGAAAAATGATTTTTGCATAGAACTGTTGCGAAGGTTTGGAAGACCAATTGTTTCAACATCTGCCAACATCAGCGGGGAAGATGCCCCTCTGTCTTTCGCTGACATCAGTGAAAATATTTTGTCGCAAGTTGATTATGTGGTAAATTTGTTTCACGAAAAAAATAAAACAGGCAAGCCTTCCACCATTATCAAAATTGAAACAAATGGTGTGATTAAATTTTTAAGGAAGTAATCAGATTATATATTGAGTTGCAGTTTAAATTTTACTGAAGATGAATGTACAAGAGGAATTTCCCGCAGGTTACGCTGATTTTTATCTGCGTTTTCTGCGAAATCTGCGGGAGATAAACCCGTAATAATATATTTGCAAAAATTTAAACAACCTCTGAAGATTAACGATTATTTTTTTTATTTATCCGAACTCTGATGAAAAAGCATCTTACCCATCCTGTTTTTAATATAATTTCCGGTGTCTGTGAAAAAGAAAATTTGCAGTCTTATGCTATCGGTGGATTTGTCCGCGATCTTTTTTTGAAACGTGCGTGTAAAGACATAGATGTAGTGGTGATAGGTGATGGAATTGAAATTGCAAAAAAAGTTGCCGCTATAATAGGCAACGATACGAAAGTGAGTGTTTTTAAAAATTTTGGAACGGCTATGCTGCAATTTGAAGATTATCAAATTGAATTTGTAGGTTCCCGAAAGGAGTCCTATCGTGAACATTCCCGGAAACCGATTGTCGAAACGGGCACTTTGGAGGATGACCAGAAGCGAAGAGATTTTACCGTAAATGCACTTGCATTAAATCTCTCGGCAAAACATTTCGGAGAATTGATTGATCCGTTCAACGGGCTGGACGATCTTCAAAAAAAAATAATCCGTACTCCGCTTGACCCGGTTATCACTTATTCCGATGATCCATTGCGTATGATGCGCGCCATCCGGTTCGCAGCACAGTTAGGATTTACCATTGACAAAGCGTCTTTTGATGCAATTAAAAACAACCGTGAACGGATAAAAATAATTTCAATGGAACGGGTGAGTGAAGAACTGAATAAAATCATCCTTTCCCCCGTCCCATCCGTTGGATTTAAGCTTTTATTCGATTCTGAATTACTCCCTATTATTTTTCCACAAATGGCAGCTTTGCAGGGCGTAAAAAAAGTGAACGGGCAGTCACATAAAGATAATTTTTATCATACATTAAAAGTCCTCGACAATATTTCGCAAGTGACCGGGGATCTGTGGCTTCGCTGGGCAGCTATTTTGCATGACATTGCAAAGCCTGTTACACAGCGTTATGAACCGGATCATGGCTGGACCTTTCATGGCCATGAAGATAAAGGTGCGCGAATGGTGCCTGTTATTTTTAAGCAGTTAAAGCTGCCGCTGAATGAAAAAATGAAATACGTGCAGAAACTCGTCCTCCTGCATCTTCGTCCTATTGTTCTTGCACAGAAAATCGTTACGGATTCTGCCATCAGGAGATTATTATTTGAGGCAGGCGATGATGTGGATGATCTCATGCTGCTTTGCCAGGCAGATATTACCTCCAAGAATGAAGAAAAAGTTAAACGGTATTTAAAAAATTTTGAAACCGTTAAACAAAAGCTGGTTGAAGTAGAAGAAAAAGACCGGATGCGAAACTGGCAACCCCCGGTCACAGGGGAAGTAATCATGAAAACTTTTAATCTCCAGCCGGGACGTGAAGTTGGTATGCTTAAAAATGCAATTCGTGAAGCCATTTTAGAAGGAGAAATACAAAATGATTACACGGAAGCTTTTAATTTTATGGTCCGGGAAGCAAAAAAGCTGGGGCTTGAAACTGATAAACTAAAACTAAAATAAACATTGCTTTTTTGCAAAAAAGATTATGAGCAATGATCAGCCGGACAGCATAAAAAACAATTTCAATTTTTTTTGATTTAGGTGAAATGATTACTTTTGTTATGGAAAATAAAAAGCTGGAAATATATGGCAGTTTACCGTTTCAGGGTTGCGTTTGAAGACTACGAAGAAATTTACAGGGAAATAGAAATCAAGTCAGAACAGACTTTTGAAGATTTCCATTTTGCAATACAGGCTTCAATAGGTTTTGATGCTAAGGAACCCGCTTCATTTTATATGAGCAATGATAACTGGATAAAGGGGCAGGAAATTTCTCTTACTGAAAGGCCCTCCCGTAATGGCGTCAAATGTGTTTTGATGAAAAATGCGTGCCTGCAGGACTGGATAGAAGACCCTCATCAGAAAATTTATTATGAATCTGATTACAATTCTGACTGGACATTTTTTATCGAGCTTGTAAGAATTTTACCCGGTGAAAACCCCCATACAAAATACCCGGTTTGTGTAAAAACCAATAATGATGCTCCCAAGCAACGGGGTATAATCATTCCTTATAAAGATGAAACGGACCCTGAAGAAGGAATTGTTCCGACTTTTTTAGATGATTATGTGGAGGAAGACAGTGTGAAGGAAGAAGGGGAAGAAGTGATTGATGAAGATGAAGCTGATGCAATCACTGATGAAGGATTAAATGAGGAAGGTACCACAGAAGAGGAGGTTTGAAATGGCTTTCGGGGTTTTGTTTTCACGTTAAAGTCCTGATTTTTTTTAATGTATTTTTTGTTACCTGTACTAACTGATTTTGAAAATCCTGTTTTGAAAAAAAAATTAGTTGTAATTACCGGACCCACTGCTGTCGGAAAAACTGATTTAAGCATTGAAACAGCAAAATACTTTTCCACGGAAATTATTTCATCTGATTCAAGGCAATTTTATAAAGAACTCAATATTGGCACTGCAAAGCCGGCATCTCATCAATTAACAGAAGTTAAGCATCATTTTATTAATTCGCTTTCCGTAATACAGGATTATAATGCCGGGCAATTTGAAACTGATTGCAAAAACCTTTTAGAAAAATTATTTGAAAAATATAACATTCTCATTATGGTCGGAGGTGCAGGATTATATATAAATGCTGTTCTGAACGGAGTGGATGATCTGCCAAAAGCTGATGAAAAGATAAGAAAATCGCTGAAAGAAAAATCAGGAAACGAGGGGATTGAATTTTTACAAAAACAATTACAGCAACTTGATCCCGAATATTATCAAAAAGTGGATAAGCAAAATCCGCAACGGCTGATGCGCGCCATTGAAGTTTGCATAGCTTCAGGGAAAAAGTATTCATCATTTCTTGGGAAAAAAAAACCAAACCGAAATTTTGATGCGGTGATGATTGGCTTGCAGGATGATAAAGAAAAGCTTTATGAGCGCATCAACTCACGCGTTGATCAAATGATTGAAAACGGATTAGCGGACGAAGTGAAAAATTTACTGGCTTATAAAAATTATAATGCTTTACAAACAGTCGGATATAAAGAATTGATCCAATATTTTGAAGAAAAAATTTCATTGGAAGAAGCGATCGGGCTCATCAAAAAAAACACCCGTAATTATGCCAAGAGGCAAATGACATGGTTCAACAAAATGAAAGAAATTGTTTGGTTCAAAACGGGAACAAACGAAGAGGCAATCCGGTATTTAACCTTAAAGTGTGAAGAATAAAGATGCTTTTAGCTGAACGATCTGCTTTTTAATAGCTCAGTATTACACTCCCGGCAACTCCATTAGTGGTTGTCCAGGCTACTTTATAACCATATGCGCAATCTAAAGTAGTTGCGTTTCCAGTTTGATCCACGCCAAGTGTCAGTGTGAAATCGGAATTATTTACATGATGCACCAGTTCACCTGAATTTGGCCGCCATAATCCGCAATATGTGTTAGAGAGAATTGTAGTGTTATAGTAGGTAGTAAAATTCTGACCGAAACGGTTTATTCCCCATGCGCTCACCTGGCTGAAACCATTAAGTGAAGTATCTCCGATTGCAGTAAAAGTTATATTCTGAGTAGCGGGCGCATAGCTCCATTCAGTTATATGAGCCACACTCCATGTTGCATTTGCATTGTCAAAAGTTACTGCAATGTTAAAAGCGCGGTCCTGGTATTTGAGCGTTGAAGTCCCTAAAAGAAAGCCCAGCCAATTATTACCGTTAATATTCTTACGGGTTTTCACACCGTTAAATTTTACAGACGCATCGTCACTCATGCGGGTTACTTTAAAATCATTATAGGTTATCGTAAGAACTGAACCGGCATCACTCCATAAATTACCTGTTGTAAGCTGAACTTTTATTTGCCCTGACCTGGTGCGGGAAGGACTGAAACAAGGTGTAATGCCGTCAAAATTGAAAAAAAGAATTTTTTGTGCAATTTGCGAAGAATCAATAGTAACCCCGCATAACGGGCTTGATAAGATACTTGGAATAGCCGCTCCCCTGCCAAATGAAGGAATTTCTTCCAGGGCGTTATTTATATCATTATCGGTTTCATCCGATTCTGTTTTATAATTATTGGAGTCTTCGTTGAATTGTTTGGTTTGCTCATCGAGTTGAGGTGGTGCCGGCACTTCTTCTTTCTCTTTTTTACAGGAAGAAACAGTGAACATTGCGATCATGCCGCAAATGAGTAAGAACAATTTTTGTGTTTTCATCGGATTATTTTTTATTTTCAATATGATTAATAATTAACAAAGGTAAGCTAAGGATAACGAATATTTCAATTAAGTTATTATGAATTTGATTATTATCAGGTAACGATTAAAACGTAAAAATGTTTCCTTTAAAAAAACTTTAATGAAGAACTTAACAATAAATTAATACCAGGGAGAAAAATTTCAAAACGGATATTGTCAGAAATTAACCAGCATCTTACTTTTTATTTTTAATTAAGGCTTTATTAATTCTCTTTATTAACCCGGGCCCTTCATAAATAAAGCCGGTATAAAGCTGGATAAGATCGGCCCCTGCATTTAATTTTTCAGTTGCGTCTCCCGGAGCATGAATTCCCCCTGCCCCGATTATCACAAATTCTTTATTTGATTTTTCAGCAATATATTTTATTACTGCTGTTGAACGGGCTTTTATTGGCACTCCGCTTAATCCTCCTGCGCCTGCTGCTGCAACTGCTGCTTTTTCAGTTCTTAATCCCTCACGGGTAATGCTGGTATTAGTGGCAATAACACCCTGTATTTTTGTTTGCCTGACAATTT
>DATEMK010000575.1:0-4798 GCA_035275625.1 Bacteroidia bacterium | reverse complement strand
ATCACCGAGTTCTTCAAGTATTTTTAAGGATTCTAAATAGTTTACTAATGCTTCATTATAATTTCCCTGGTCAATATAAATGTTTCCGATATTAGCATAAGAATGGGCAAGACCTAATTTATCACCGATCTCCTTTTTAATGGGCAAAGCTTTAAGCTGGTATTTCAGGGCTTCTGAAGTATTTCCCAATAGCGTATAAATATTACCGAGGCTGATGTAAGAATCGGCAATGTCTTTTTTAATTCCTGTTTCTTCTCTGAGCTTTAATGCAGAGAAATTGTTCTTTAATGCTTCCGGAAAATTACCCTGCATGGCATAAATAATTCCGATGTTGGCATATGTTGAAGAGGCACCGGTTTTATTGTTCAGCTCCAGCTTTATTTCTAATGACTTTTTATAGAAGTCCAGTGCGAGAAAATAATCTCCCTTTATGTAATAAACTACACCTATGCAGTTGTAGGCAGTGCCGACTCCTTTTCTGAATCCAATTTGTTCTGACAGCTGCAGCATTTGTTTCCCGTACTCCATAGCCTTATCAGGGTCGGTGTAGTAGCAATTTGCGAACAGCGCGTTTAAAATATTCGCTCTCACAGTATCCTGCTTTGCTATTTTCAGAGCGGCTTGCAAAGAGTCAACAAGGTGTTGATCCTGGCCTGAGCTGACAAGTGCAAAGAGTGATGCTGTTAAAAGTAAGTGTAGTTTTTTCATGCTCCGGACTTATTTAGCTCGAAATAATATTTAGCTGGCTGCTGTGAAATGCTTTCTGCAAAATACCTGCAGGCAGGCAGGCATATCAATTTCTAATCTTTTGGAGGATCCGGAATGGGAGGATCTATAGTATACTCCCACGAGGATTTCTGACCATCCTTATTAATAAGCGTTAGTTCATTCTTTTTCTGCAGCCATTCTTTCTTTGCATTAATAAATGTTACAATAAGGGTTTTAGCTAAATGCGCATCTTCCGGTTTATCATTTTCCTTTTCCTTAATCTCCGGTGTCTTATCTTCAATATTTGCAGGTTCTATTTTCTCGGTGCCTATCAGAAAAGTTGCTTCGTCAGCAAGATTATGACCATAAATGGTCAATTTGAGTTTTTTCGGTGTTGGAGAATCTCTATCTAATACTTCGCTTTCAATTGAATCAATAATGGGTCCTGGTTTTCTCGCGATTTTACCTCCGAGATATCCTGCTGCGCTTACTCCCATTAACTGCAAAAAGCCAGAGGGCACCTCTGGTAAGTCAATAATCTGTTCAGGTTTTCGGATAACTACAAGAATAATGAAACTGATTGCACCAACTATGGTCCACACTAAAAGCTGGATTCGCTCAGGCGCAATAACTCCCCCGTTTGTAATTAAATTCCTCCATGTCGGATGAATGGAACCCGAACCTTTTGAACCCTTTGCATTGGTAATGCCTGCCGAAATAACAGTGGTGGATGCGCTGATTAAAATAAGGGCAGGGAGTCCGTCCGGAATATCTATCAATTCAATGTGTCCCTGGATAAGACTGCGGGAGAGCAGCAGGTACAGGTAACTAAAAACTGCAATAAAGGTCCAGATCATAAATTGAAACCTGGAAATGCTTATCGTATCCGTTTCCTTGTCAATAAGTACCTGCATCATGAAATTATAAGAGCGGCCTGCAATAATTTCACTCTTTTTATTTGATTTGTTAATAAAATAAAGTAATGCCATTATTACCAATACGCCCAGCACTGAAAAAACAAGCGGCATTCTTTGGGGGAACTTGGAAAGCGTCACAATTTTTTTTTCTGATTCTAAATGTCCCACACGTATTTGAATCTCCATTGTCCCTGAATATTTTTTCCTCGCAATATTTGAAAATTTCAGTTCGTGGCTGCTTATTACTTCCCCTCTTACCATGTTACGGCCCGTACTGTCCGTACTGCACGTACTGTCCTTATTCCAGCATACCTGGACTTCACCCCGGTCCTTAAGGATTAATTTATTATCTGGGCCATGCAGGCTAAACCCCGACCCGATCACTTCAAATGAATAAGCGCTGCGGGTCGGATAATTGAATACAGGGTGTGTGGCTGTAATTTCAGGTTTAACATCACCCGATGATCCAAAAATTGTCACACTTCCGAATGTAACCGGTAATATTAAGGTATCGGGCACGTTGAATTTAACTCTTACATTGTAAATGCCAGGCCCCGCTTTCTCCGGAACTACATAATAAAAAGTCGTGGAATCGCTTTTCACAAGGAATGGATTTCCACAAGGTTCCCCATCCAGCAAAACGGTGATTTCCTTTTTACCGGGGAAATTTTTTCCGGTAAAGGTAAGGGCGTCTCCGCGCTGAGCCTTTAATGGCAGCATGCTGATGATCTCCGGAAGCGACTGCGCAAATGCATTCATGGTCATCGTGATTGCGAAAACGATGAACACTGTTTTTTTCTTTTTCATTTGTGTTTAGGGTTTAGAATTTATTGCTGGGAATCTTTCGATAGAGAGGAGTTAAGCCAGGGCTTCATTAAGCAGGTTAATGACAATTTTCATTGTTGCTATTGCAAACATAACAGTTCTCTGTTAACAAACAAAATACATATACACCTCTTCTTTTGTTTCTCTTAATCAGCTGAGAGCTGAATTATAAACGTTGATCCCTCTCCCTCTTTTGTTTCCACTTTTAATGCTCCGCCATGTCCTTTCGTTATAATGTCATAGCTCAATGATAAACCTAAACCTGTTCCTTTCCCTGCCGGTTTTGTAGTAAAAAAGGGTTCGAATATTTTTTCTTTGATAGGATTGGGAATTCCGTTTCCATTATCTTTTACTGATATAGTGATTTGGCGATTTGATGACCTGGTGATTAGCTCAACTATTGGTTTATAGTTATCTGTCTTCTTATTGACTGCTGCAGACTGCTCACTGCCTGCTGCCAACTGCCGGCTTTTTTCATTGACAGCATAAAATGCATTATTAAATAAATTTAAAAGCACACGGGAAATATCCTGTGACACTATATTAACCCCGGGGAGATCAGGCGCCAGCTGTTTTTTCATTTCACAATTAAAGTCGGGGTTGTTTGCCCTGATGCCGTGATAGGCGAGATTGAAAAACTCCTCGCAAAGCTGGTTGATGTTAGTGAGTTGTTTCTTTCCCGTGCCTGTGCGCGAATGTTCAAGCATATTTTTTACTATACTGTCTGCACGTTTGCCATGCTCATTAATTATAGAGAGATTCTGTTTTAAATCTTCAGCAAGTTCTTTTCGTTCGGATTCATTTGTTGTATTTACAAATTCATCCAGCAAGGCATTGCTCAATTCACTGAAGTTGTTTACAAAGTTCAGCGGGTTTTTTATTTCATGCGCAATACCTGCAGTAAGCTCTCCGAGTGATGCCATCTTTTCTGACTGAATCAGCTGGGCCTGGGTGATTTTTAAATTTGCCAGCGCATCCTCGGCTCTTTTTTTTTCTTCTTTCAGCTGATGCAAATCAAAACGGGCTTTTGTCAGATCTTTAAAGCGGGAATAAGCAAGAGAAAATACAGCTGCTGTTCTCTTTAACAAATCCCAGCTTTCTTCTGAAATATTTCCGGGAGCAGCAGCACCGATGGCGCCATTAGAAAACTTATATAGATGATAAGTTCTATCAGGAATATCTTCACCGTAAAATTTATCAAACGGTTTTGAAAGGGTATAGCAATACTTCACCCATTCTTTACGGCTCTCCCCGGTCATGGGAATAGTAATAGTTATATCATCTGAATTATAAAACTCTAACATCTCCCTGCCCACACGGGTTTGCTGCAGATCCATAGTGATATGGTCTGATATTAATTTTTTTCCCGGGTGTTTCGGATCGCGTAACGCAAACCAGCATTCTGCTATATCAGAAGAACTATCGTGGATATAAATGGAGCTTGTTTCTAATTCTTCCACTCCCAGCAATCCCATTTCATGCCGCATCACTTCGGCTACTTCCACCAGCTCCTCCGGTTGCTGCATGGCTAACGCCCTCGCGCGAACTCTTTCTAAAGCAACTTCTATACGTGCTTTGTGCGTTTGCAGCTCCGCCTGCTTAAGATCATTGAAACGTGTATAAGTGAGATTAAATACGCCTGCAAATCGTTTCATCACGGTTTTTGCTTCTTCCGAAAAATCGGTTTCCCGAAAAGCAAACAAGTTGCCAGACTGAAAAGCGCATGCATAATAATATTGACGTAATCCTTTTTCGTGTTCAATCAGGGATTGTGACTTAGGCAGATGGAAATTTGTTTTACTTACAGCGGTGTAATAATCGCTCATGTCATCGCCGTCCAGCATGTATGAAAACTCACCCTGGTTAACCCATGCACGGTAGGCACCTTGCAGCAAAGGGTGAATGTCCAGTGATTCGTCACCACTCACTTGTACTACCCGGCCCTGGTCACCAACGGTAGTTGTCCATACATCGGCACATCGTTTCTCTTTGCTGAGAATTCCTATACCGCACCGCAGCATTCCAAGATTCAATTTGTCAAGCTCTTCAAACACTATTGCAACGGCAGCATTCAGATCATCACTCTTATGCATAGCCATCGCTTTTGCGCGAACGCGCTCAAGGGCGGCTTCAATTTTTGCTTCACGTGCCTGTGCTTCGGCTTTTTCAATATCTGCATACCTCCTGTACGCAAGTTCAAACACATTGCGGAAAAGTTTGAACAATTTGATTTCTTCATCATTTAACGGGGCGTAAGTTGAAACGCCCAGTGCACCCGAACCAATGGAGAAAAAATAATAATGGATGGATTCTGCTTCATATTGTTTGGGATCAATAAACTGGTTAGC
>DATEMK010000574.1:0-3944 GCA_035275625.1 Bacteroidia bacterium | reverse complement strand
TTTTAATCATGTTCACACATGCCCCACCGGGTGAAACGATGTACCGGTCGTTTTGAAATTCGTGAATCAGTTTTGTACCAACCTCTTTACAGTTATCCCAATATCCATCCTGGAAAGCAGGCAGGCCGCAGCAGGTTTGTTCAATATTATAATTGACTCCACAGCCAACTTTTTCCAAAACCTTTACCATGTTGTTTGCAGTTTCAGGAAAATACTGGTCTATGTAACAGGGAATGAAAATGTCAACTATCATTTTTTAATTTGAAAATTTGAAAATGTGTTGATTTGAAAATGACATTGGTTTTGAACAGTTAATTTTCAAATTAGCTCATTATTTTTCCGCATGCGAAGTAACAAAATCAAACCTATAACAAAAAATGAAATCAAAACAAGAACTGAATTTCTCATGGAGCCTGTGATCTCTTCAATCAAACCATAGGCAATGGTCCCCATGACCAACCCGATTTTATCGCACACGTCATAAAAACTGAAATAGGATGCATGGTCGCGCGTGGCAGGAAGCATTTTTGAATAAGTGGAACGTGAAAGTGATTGAATGCCTCCCATCACCATTCCTACAATAAAAGCAACCATATAAAACTGCATGGCCGTTGTTGTATAATAAGCAGCTACACAAATGAAAATCCAAACGATTATTCCTGTCATGAGTGATGTTATGTTTCCAAACATGGCAGATAGTCTTGAAAAAAAGTATGCGCCTGCAATGGCAACAAATTGAATAATCAGGACCGTAACAATTAACTGGTCGCTCCGGAGCTTTAATTCCTTATCACCAAACAAGGCAGCCACATACATCACCGTCTGCACGCCCATGTTGTAAAAGAAAAAAGAGCTCAGGAAAATGGTCAATGCTTTTTTTGTTTTTAATTCTTTCACTACTCCGCCTAATTCATTGAATCCTTTCATGAAAATATTTCCATCGTATGCTGTCTTATTCGTTTTTTCAGGAAGAAAATAAAATGTAATGCTAGCAAAACCAATCCACCAGGCTCCCACCAGCAAAAAAGAAAATCGCGCTGGAAAAGATTTATCCGTGATACCGAATAGTTCAGGTTTCATTATCATAACGAGGTTAAAAATTAAAAGCAATGAACTGCCGATATAACCTAATGCAAATCCTTTTGCGCTTACTTTATCCTGGTTTTCCTTGTCCGCAATTTCAGGAAGAAAAGCATTGTAATAAACAATGCTTCCTGCCCATCCCACGCTTGCTAAAACAAATGCAAGAATACCCAGCCATAACCTGTCAACCGAATCAAAAAAATAAAGTGCAGCGCAGGATACTGAACCAAGTATGCAGAAAAATTTCATGAAAGATTTTTTATTGTTCCGGTAATCTGCAATTCCTGACAGCAAAGGGGAAAGAAATGCAATCAACAAAAACGAAAGGGAAAGTGAATAGGAATACAATGCTGAATTTTTATATTCACGGCCCAGGAAATGAACAATATCACTGCCATTGACTGTTGTGACAGCAGTATAATAAATAGGAAAAATGGTGGAAGTAATAACCAGCGAGTAAACTGAATTCGCCCAGTCATAAACCGCCCATGCATTAATAACCTTTTTCTGATTTTTTACAATTGCCTGTTCCATAAAAAAATTACCCGTTAAAGGAAGCAATTAAATGGAACTTAAACAAATTACTAAAAAGAAAAGTACAGCGGTTATTTCAAAAGGATTTTTTGCCCCTCTGTGAGTTTGTCTTCTGAAGAAAGATGATTGCGCCTGTAAAGTTTTTTTAATTTCACTGCATAGAGTTGTGAAATGTAATGGATGTCTTCACCTTCTTTTACAATATGAAATTTTTCTTTTGCACTTGATCGCTTGGGCATTATGTAAACTGTTTCTCCTTCTTCAGGTATATCCGTCTTCTCCGCATCATTATATTTTAACACCTGCCAAAGCCTTATATTATTTTCATTGGCAATGGAAAAGTAAGAGTCGCCTGCTTTTGCTAAAACAAAGGGTACATCATTTTCTGAATGCTGATATTCCTTTTTACCAGCGCCCGGAGAACTGATAGATTTTGTTTCTTTTTTCCTGGCCGGTTTGGGCGAATCATTTTTTGCCGATGCAATCAGTGGTATGTTTTGCGCGCCTTTTTCCAGTTCATACAATTGAAAATCTTCAATTATCTTAATCAGCTTTTGGGCGTATTCAGGATTAGTTGCGTAGCCTGCTTTTTTTAACCCGCGCGCCCAGCCCTTGTAATCTGTGATGTCAAGATCAAACAAAAAAGCATAACGGCTGCGGTTGCGTAGAAAAGCGGAGTGGTCGTCAAACGATTCAAGAACGGAATTGTATTTCCTGAAACATTCATTTTTTTCATCGTCATCTTTATGAAAAGTTTCGCCCGTCCATTCATTATGGCATTTGATCCCAAAGTGATTATTCGCTTCCCGTGCAAGTTCGCTGTTTCCGCTTTCGGATTCAAATAGGCCCTGCGCAAGCGTTATGCTTGCCGGCACGCCTGTTTTCTGCATGTCTTTAATAGCATCATTTTTATATTTTTCAATATAATCCTGCCGTGTCATCCTGAACTTGTCCGGCTGGGCAAATGCAACCTGGCAAAATAATAATGAAATTAAAATAATGGCAGGTTTCATAATTTGATTTTTATTCTTGTCTCAACTTTCAAAATTAAGAAGTCAGCAAAATAAACAGCCCTGTTATTTACTATTAAAACGAAAATTTTTAAACAATAGTTTGTTATTAAAATTTACGGAGTAAAATATTGCAATCCACCAGTATGCACAGCAATAACCACATCCCCTTTTTTAAAAAAACCTTTTTTTACAAGATCATAAATGCCAAAAAACATTTTGCCTGTATAAACGGGTTCAATTGCGATTTTATTTATTTCAACAAAACGTTTTACAAAATGATCCAGTTCAGAAGTTGATTTTGCATAACCTCCGAAATGGTAATCATTAAAATATTGAAGATTTAAAATGGAAGCCTGAAGATTATCCTGTTTCAGAAAATCCGCCACGTTTTTCATCGTACCGGGATTATTTTTTAACACTGAAAATCCAATTGCTTTTTGATTCCCATTCAATGAAGATGCAATTCCTGCAAGAGTGGTTCCTGTTCCGCATGGGGTGCAGATGTAATTAAAATCAAAATCTATTTCGCTTGTAATTTCAACGCACCCCCTGTAACCTTCGTAATTACTCCCGCCTTCCGGTATTACATAATATTCTGCTTTGTCATGATTTCTTAAAGCAACTTCCAATGCAGCTTCTTTATCCCGGTAACTTGCCCGGTCCATATAAATCAATTTCATTTCGCAACCGGAAGCTCTTTTCAAAGTCAAATTAAGCGGCTCGGTTTTCTCACCCCTTATTATACCTATGGTTTTAAATCCATTTTCTTTTCCTGCAAAAGCTGTTGCGGCTATGTGGTTGGACCATGCGCCACCGAAGGTTACCAGGGTGGTTTTATTTTCAGATTTGGCTCTTTCAAGGTTGTATTTTAATTTTCTGAATTTATTTCCACCCGCAACAGGGTGTGTCAAATCTTCTCTCATTACAAAAATTTTCACTCCGTACTTTTCTAAGACCGGGTCCGTCAAAAGCATAAATTTTTTTGATTTATCCGGGTCAGTCATTTTTAATTGTTTTCTTTTGCAAATCTAATCTTCAAAACTTTGTCGTCAATACTTTTCAACATTCGGGCATTAATAAGTTCCCTGATCAATAACTTTTTAAGTATTAATTCGTTTAAACTAAGAATGTAATTTTGTCCGCATGAAATTTTTAAACGCTGGCTGCCTGTTCGTTCTGCTGTTTGCAGCTTTATTGCTAAGCTGGAAACCTGCCGGGAATACTGATAAACGGTATGTTGATCTTGCTTTTTGCATTGATTTGAGTGCAAGCACAAATGGAGTTCTCAACGATGTGCGCAATCGAATGTGGAAC
>DATEMK010000573.1:0-8409 GCA_035275625.1 Bacteroidia bacterium | reverse complement strand
TCGGAAGAAGCAATGCCCACGCAATTGCTCCTGCAAAAACCATTATGAAAATGATTAAAAGGGGAATCCGGAAAGCTGAAAACTCTTTTATTTGTTTTTTTTGGAAAAAGAATATTCCAAAAAGAATGATAAATGGCAAATAAGCAAGCAACACTTGAATTGGCAGTGTTTGCCCCAGCCAAACAACGTCAGCCCATTGCTTTTTTAATGCCGCATTTTCTGTAGTAAGGAGATTGAATATGTTTCCTTCAACAGTAATAAAAACATGGTTGCCAAAAAATTTATACAGGGAAAAAATGAATGCAGAAAAAATCAGCAGGTAACAGAATATTTTTTTTAACTCAGCGAACGGCAGCAATTTCAGAAAATAAGCTGCCAGGATAAAAACAAAACTTCCAACAAAAATTCCTGGTGCTGCTGCGGCAAAAACAACCGGGATACAGAGAAGAAATAAAAACCCGGTTGAAAAATATTTTCTTTTCATGCATAAGAAAGCAGGAATAGCAAATACATAAATACATATCATTTTTTTTGCAAGAAACTCTATTGGATAAGACTTAACCACCAGGCCCCAGAAGTATTGGTTAACAAAAGGAAGCTTTTCATAAAAAGGAAAACAAAATGCTCCGGAAAAAAGAAAGAGAAAAGAAAATATTTTTTTGTAAAAAGTGATTTTTCCGAATCCTTCCCAAAGCGCATTAACCCCAATATAAAAAAGAAAATAGAAAAGCGGATAAATAACAAGCAAGAGCGAACTTGAATATAACAAACCAAAACATTTTGCCACAGCAGCATTCAGCCACAATTCAAAATAATGATACGGAATGAGCCCTTTGAAGATATCGTCATAAAGATTAGATTCACGAAACGCATTTTCCTGCCCGGTTAAATTCAGGAATTGAGAAATAGTACTGTAATCCGTATGATCAAAATGCGGAACTGCAAAAGGGAATGGCTGATCGCTTAAAAGAAAAACGGATTCCCATCCGCACAATAAAAATGTTACAGTCAATAATTCAAAAATGTGAGTCCATCTAAAGCTTTTTTCTTGTCTAACTGGTGTAAGAGACGGGATTCGATTTTTTTTTGCTTCATAAAATAACAATGCAAAAATCATGGGGAAACATAAATTCACAGTCTTGAAATGTGATGTTACGATTGAATAAAAAGTGATGAATGAAACTAAACCAAGAAGTATTTTTGAAAAATAATCCAGGTAAGTCCCTTTTAGTAAAAAATAATTTCGGAATAGAAAAAATAAAAAGTGTCCGATGAAATAAAAGAAAAACAGTGCGGTAACCAAAACAAAATAATGATGGAAAAATATTGGAAGAAAATTCATCAGGAAATTTTTACCGGTTCTGAAATTTGATTTTCATATCAGGACAAAAGTAGGAAAACCTCTTTCGGATTTTCAGGCTGAAATAAATTACAAAAAATTAATATCAGAGAATTTCAAATGCCACAAATCCCGCAAATACAACGCTTGCAATTCCGTTTGTTGTAAAAAAAGCAAGATTCACCCTGCTGAGATCATTTGATTTTACAAGGGTGTGCTGGTAAATTAACAGCGCGGTAAAAACACCCCAGCCGCATAAATAAATCCAGCTGAATTTTCCATAAAAGGAAGCGAGCAATAAAACCAACGAAGCAAAAAGATGCAGCAGCTCAGAAGCACGCATCGAACCTTTTATTCCAAGCCTGGAGGGAATCGAATTCAGCTTGTTTTCTTTATCAAATTTTATATCCTGTAAGGCATAAATAATATCAAATCCGCTTACCCATGTTAAAACTGCAATTGAAAACAATAACGGGAGCAATTTGAAATCTCCTGTCACTGCAAGATATGCACCGATGGGTGCAAGGGATAATCCTAATCCTAAAACCAAATGACTGAGTGATGTGAACCTCTTCGTATAGCTGTACCCTAAAACAATGAGCAACGCAATGGGCGAAAGAAAGAAGCAAATTCTGTTAATAAAAAATGTACATACAATAAATAATACGGCATTGATGATTACAAAAATTAAAGCCGACTCAGCAGTAATTTTTCCGGAGGGAATTTCGCGGCTTAAAGTGCGGTGATTTTTCGCATCAAAATCCCTGTCAGCCCAGCGATTGAATGCCATTGCGGCAGACCGGGCAAACACCATGCAAAGCAGAACTAAAATCGGAAGCTTCCATTCAAATTGAAAGTTTTTTTCTTTTGCACCGAGTAAAAACCCTATGAAAGCAAACGGTAATGCAAAAATGGTATGACTAAACTTAATAAGAGAAAAGTAATCGAAAACTTTCGGACGTGAAGTTGAATTCATCGTCCGCAAATTTCGTTAATTTTTCATCACAGAATCACCAGCTTTTTAGTTGTGACAGTTTGCCCGTCTGCAATAAGGCTTATAAAATAAATTCCTGATCGAAAATCCTGTTTCTTTAAAACAATTTCGCCTGCCATTTTGGAAATAGAAATTTTACGAACCTCATTTCCTATTGCATCAAAAACTTTTATTTCACCCTTCTTAGAATTCATTCCTGTAAGATCATAATGTACAACAGCCTGATCGTTAAAAGGATTTGGCGACACGTAAAAATTATCATTGGTCAAAGCCTGGGTTTCATGGATTCCAACTGCAGCGCAGGGAATTATGGTCTGAAACCCGTCTACCTTGCCATATCCCCAGATGTTATTAGGAATGGATCCTGATGCATTTACAAATGAATCTGTATAGGCGCACAACTCTACTGCCTGCTTTACATCAAACCAATTTGCATTCGGAAAACGCTGGAAAAATAATGCTGCAACGCCTGCAACAACCGGTGAAGCGGTTGAAGTACCGCCATCACGCAGATGCAAACAGCCAAGGGCCATAGCAATCGGGTTAATTAATGGCGCATAAGCAACGCGGACAGGTGCAAACGTTAACGTGCCCGAAGCTGTTATTTCCGGTTTGATTCTTCCGTCACGGGTGGGTCCGATACTTGAATTTGCAGAAAGCGCTCCGGGAATATCTGTTCCGACAACGTTACTGCTGTCACATGCCTGGTAGCTGCTTTTGTTAATGTAATTTCCGACTGCAATTACCTTATCGCTGCAGGTAAAGCTGGATACAATGTTTTGTGTATAGTCAGGCAGTACGTATTTGGTGATGTCAGGAAATACGGCCGCAGTTGGCAGCCCTGTGGAAACAATATTATTATAAGGTACATAATAATTCCATAAATCAAATATGCCTGTTCCGGTTGTCATAAGCCGGTAATTATAACCCGATGTGGAATCGGGAAGAATGTTGAATATCATGGAATATCTTCCGGCTGCAAGAGACCCGAGACTTTGCACAAGCGCAACGCGTTGTCCATTGATGTTTTTTAAAGTATCCGTTTTAAAAATTCCCACATGCTGGCTGATCATGGAGTAAGGCATCATGCCGCGAAATTCATAATAAGGTGAAACTTTATCCATGGCAATGGTAAATTTCATTGCAGTAAAATCTGCCTGTGTTGCCCACATTTCTATGTAAATTGAATTTCCAATGTTGGGATTATATGCAAACCATGTGAATGCTGTATCGGTGGGGACTATATTGTGCCGAAGGTGAAGCGGATGATTACCAAAATTTCCTGCTGCGCAAACCAGGGCTCTTCCGTTCTGCTGAGAGATTAAATTGGAAATCGCCACCGCCTGTAAATCTTTGCCATCATGAGATCCCAGGACAACTCCTGCGCTAATGTTAATTACACATGGTTTTCCCATCGAATCCGCTTTGGTATAAATATATTCAACACCGTCAGCTACAGAATTCAGCCAATTGTCATCAGGAAGATTCCAATTAACTTCAACTGAAATAATATCAACTTTTGGTGCTACACCGGCAAAATGATTTATGGCTAAGCCATTGCCGGCAGCTACACCGGTCACATGTGTTCCGTGCCCGTTGGAATTATCCTGGCTTGCATTTGCCTGTCCGTTATCAATATTGTAGGAATTAAATTCACTTCCGTAATTATAGGGCTGCGGTGCATTTCCCGTAAGGGTATGATCCCATAAAAATTTTACCCGGGTATTACCTAACGAATCCTGGTAATCAGGATGTGTAAAATCAATTCCTGAATCAATAAATCCCATCACCACTCCTGTTCCGTCATATCCTTGCGGCAAAGGAGCAACACCTGTATTAGCATCAACAATCCTGTTTTTCACCACCATTGAATCATTCATCGGTTCCAGCTTCATATAATTATCTTCCAAGCGGATGATCCTTGGGTCCGATTTAAATTCCATAACTTTCGAAATCGGCAGAACAACTGCTGCAACATCACCTGCTGAATATTTAAAATATCCTCCTAACTCTGCAGTTTTCCATTTGATAAAATTCACATCGCCCTGCACAAACAATGCTGCAGGCCGGTTGGGCTCTCTTGTTTCAATAATTTTTTTAACGAGCGTATAATTCAGCTTCGAATAATCCTGTGCAGCCAGGAAAAATGAGTTAAAAATCAGCAGAATAAAGAGTGTTAAATTTTTTTTCATGGTTTTTAAATTATAAGAATGTAAAGTTAATTAAAGAATATTTCAATTCCCAACGGTATTTTTTTTATTTCCCGTAGTTTTGTAAACAGAATTTTCAACAAAAAGGTTACAATCAACGAATACTAATCTGTACGAATTTACGAATTACGAATCAGGTTACATCAACGAATACCAATCTAACGAATTACGAATTCCAATCTTAAACTTTAAACTCTAAACTTCAAACTTTCAATGGCTGACGATAAAAAAGTAATTTTTTCAATGGTGGGAGTGAGCAAAATCTTTCCTCCGCAAAAGCAAGTATTAAAAGATATTTACCTCTCCTTTTATTATGGAGCGAAGATTGGAATTCTTGGATTAAACGGTTCCGGAAAGTCCACCTTATTAAAAATAATTGCAGGGGTGGAGAAATCATTCAATGGGAATGTTGTTTTTTCTCCCGGCTATGATGTCGGTTATCTTGAACAGGAGCCTGTGCTTGATGACACAAAAACTGCGAGAGAAATTGTAATGGAAGGCGTGCAGCCTATTGTTGACATGCTCAAAGAATACGAAGAGGTTAACAATAAATTTGCCGAACCGATGGATGATGACGCCATGAATAAATTAATTGCACGCCAGGGCGAATTGATGGATCAGATTGAAGCAGCCGGTGCATGGGAACTGGATAATAAAATTGAAGTGGCGATGGATGCATTGCGTTGTCCTGATCCCGATGTGAATGTTGCAAACCTTTCCGGTGGCGAAAGAAGAAGGCTTGCTTTATGCAGATTATTATTGCAGCAGCCGAAAATTTTACTGCTTGATGAGCCGACCAACCATTTGGATGCAGAATCAGTAGATTGGCTCGAACAACATTTGCAGCGCTATGAAGGAACTGTTATTGCCGTAACCCACGACCGTTATTTTCTTGACAATGTTGCCGGATGGATTCTGGAATTGGATCGTGGAGAAGGCATTCCCTGGAAAGGAAATTATTCCTCCTGGTTGGACCAGAAATCAAAGCGTCTTTCACAGGAAGAAAAATCAGAATCAAAACGTCAGAAGACGTTAGAACGCGAGTTGGAATGGGTTCGCATGTCTCCCAAAGCGCGCCATGCAAAATCAAAAGCCCGTTTGCAGGCGTATGATAAAATGATGAGCGAGGATGTAAAACAAAAAGAAGAAAAGCTGGAGATTTTTATTCCTAACGGTCCGCGGCTTGGGAATGAAGTCATTGAAGCTATTAATGTTTCAAAAGCTTATGGAGAAAAATTATTGTATGAAAACCTGGTTTTCAAATTACCTCCTGCAGGAATCGTTGGAATCATTGGGCCTAACGGTGCCGGGAAAACAACTTTGTTCCGCATGATTATGGGAACAGAAAAAGCCGACAGCGGAAATTTCAAAGTCGGACCCACAGTGAAAATCGGTTATGTGGACCAGTCACATGCCGATATTGATCCGGACAAAACTGTCTGGGAAGTCATTTCTGGCGGGCACGAGTTTATTGAAATGGAAAAGAAAATGCTCAACTCCCGCGCTTATGTTGCGCGATTCAATTTCAATGGCGCTGACCAGGGAAAAAAATGCGGGGTGCTTTCAGGAGGTGAGCGCAATCGTTTGCACCTTGCCCTGACATTAAAATCAGAAGCCAACGTTTTATTGCTGGATGAACCTACAAATGATATTGACATAAATACCTTACGCGCTTTAGAAGAAGCGCTCGAAGATTTTGCCGGATGCGCTGTTATTATTTCGCATGACAGATGGTTTTTAGACAGGGTTTGTTCTCACATACTTGCTTTTGAAGGCGACTCGCAGGTGTATTATTTTGAGGGAGGTTATTCGGAATATGAGGAAAATAAAAAGAAACGTTTGGGTGATGTGACTCCGCACAGAGTAAGATATAAGAGTCTTGTTAAAAACTGACTTTTCATTGATGAAATTTCGGTTACGGTCAGTTACAATTTTACTCGCAGCAATTCTCCTTTTAATTTTTTACTACCCGGTAATTTTTCATCCTTCAGAATTTATTTTCAGTACTGATGGCGATGGCCTGAAATACTGGTATTTTATGAAATACCATATTATTGATGTTTCTGCCTCTTTCACCGAATTCCGCGGAATGAATTATCCATTCACAGAAAGCATTTACAATTTAGATGCACAACCAGCACTGCTTTTTGTTCTCAAATGGATAAACACTCATGTGATAAACATCACAGAAAACTTTATGGTGATTATTTATTTTCTTGTTTTCTTTTCATTGCTCATCAGCAGCCTGCTTATTCTTGAAATATTTTTTCATTATGGAATGCTTTCCTGGCTTGCCATTCCTTTTACATTAGGAATAACTTTCATGAGTCCGCAACTGCACAGGATTTACACGCATATCAACCTCGCTTATGCTTTTGTGCTTCCGCTAACATGGTGGCTTTATTTAAAATTTACGAAAACGAATAAAAAGAAATTTCTTTTTGCGTTGATTTTCTTTTTGATATTATCCGGGTTTTTGCATCCGTATTATATTGCAATCGAAGCAGTCCTTTTATTCATTCTTATTCTTATTGAACGCAATTGGAATTCTAAAAATAAATGGAAGTATTTTTTATGGATGATTATTGTTCCGTTAATTTCCTTTTTTATTGTTATCAATGCAGGATTCAGAGGTTCAACCGATTTGGCAAAGTTGCCTTATGGAGCTTTCGGTGAAGCATACCGCTCACGACCGGAAGATGTTTTCACTCCCAATAACTGGAGCTTCTGGTATGACTTTCTGAATTTGCATTGGATACATCACGGTTCATGGGAAGGCGAAGCATACATTGGTTTTGCAATGCTTCTTCCCGGACTTTCTTACCTGTTTTATTTCCTGATAAATATTTTCAGAAAAGAAAAAAGAAAAAAACTCAATCCATTTAAAACACTAACGGGACTTTTCTTGTTCCCGATGCTTCTGTTCATCATCACTGCCGGGGCATTTCATTTTATCCTTCCTCATTCTATTAAAGAGATGTTTCCCACATTTCTCACCCAATTTCGGACTTTCGGACGGTTGGCATGGGTTATATTTTATATGTTAAGTATATTCTTCTCCATAAAATTTTTTCTGTGGCTGCGGCTAAGCCGGATAAGAAAAAGAAAAATGATTTACGGATGCTCTCTTGCATTGTTCTTTCTTTTATATGCAGCCGATGTGGTTGAGAATAATTTAAGAGTAATGAACAACCTTGACAAGAATAAAATCTCCCAACTCAATTTTAGTGTTGATTCATTAGCTGAAAATATTTCTCCCGGAAAATACCAGGCAATTATTGCTTTGCCTTACTTCAACGTTATTTCGAGCCTACCATTCTCTCCCGATCCCTTTCCGGGAATTATGTTTCCTGCATTTGAACTGTCTTTAAAAACTATGCTCCCGCTTACTGACATCAATTCAAGCCGAACCTCACAAAGTCTTTCCAGGAAACAGATCAGGCTTTACTCTCATAACGATAAAGAAATTCTGAGATATATGCCGTCAAAGAAACCATTCCTCATCATTATCAATAAGGAAAACATGGATGGTATCCTTGACGCAACCATAAAAAATGCTGATTTATTCAAGTATCAAAAAAACATTTTAAAATTAGCAAAGCCATTAAATCATATTGATAATTATTATTTATTTGAAATTTCATTCCAAGAGTTACTTTTGGTGAATTAAAAAACTAAGCAAAACAAATTGAAGCCATCCATCCCGAAAGGCACCCGCGATTTTTCACCAATAGAAATGGTGAGAAGAAATTATATTCTCGACACCATTAAAACGGTTTATCAAAAATTCGGTTTTCAGCAAATTGAAACTCCTGCGATGGAAAATCTTTCAACATTGGAAGGAAAGTATGGAGAGGAAGGGGATA
>DATEMK010000572.1:0-9412 GCA_035275625.1 Bacteroidia bacterium | reverse complement strand
TGGTTTGTTTTACAATACCCGGGCTGGTTAAACGTGAAATTAAATAAACGCAGCCATCACAAATTTCGTTTGCCGGAAATATTTTTTCAATTGTATGGCGGCTGTCAACTCCATTCAGCAGGGGTAAAATAATGGTTGGTGAATTTATGCAGGGCCTGCACTGCAGCATATTTTCTTCCAGGTCATAGCTTTTGGTGCAGCAAACAAGCAGGTCCACCTTTCCGATTAATTTCGTGTCGGATGTTACCAGTTTCGGATGGACAATATAATTCCCTTTTGAAGTGAATAATTGCAGGCCATCTTTTTGAATTGCTTTTTCGTTTTCCCCTTTTGCAATAAAAAAGATTTCTGCATCACTTGAATCCCGGAATTGTTTTGCCAGCAATCCTCCAAAGTAACCGCCCACACCGCCAATACCGGATATTGCAATCTTCACCGGAACTCTTCTTTTAAAAGTCCATAATAGAAAATGTCAATGAGCTTACCGTCAGAAGTCATAAAGTCGTTTCGTAATACTCCTTCCACTTTAAATCCGCATTTTTCAGCAACTTTTCTGCTTGCAGCATTTTCCTCTGCTATTCTCATAAACACTTTGTTTAAGTTCAGGGTATTAAAACAAAAATCACTGACTAATGAAATACTTTTGGTTGCAATTCCTTTATTCAAATAATTACGGTCCACAAAAAAACCGAATTCACGTTTCAATGCATTAAAGTCAATATCCTTAAGCTGGATGACGCCAGCTATATTATTGGTAAGCGTATCAACGATGAGCCAGATCATATATTTTCCTTTGCCGGCTTCCGCAATTCTTTCCGCAATGTGTGATGTTGTTTCTTCAATATTATTTGTCAGCTTTACAATTCCGGGGAAGTAAGTGGAAATCCGCTCCCTGTTATTTTCTACCAATTGAAAAAAGTCAACCGCATCCCGGGCGGTAATGGGTCGGATAGTAAAGTTATCGAAGTTCATTTTTGTTCCGGCAAAGCTCCTGTTTTTTGACCTTGCGTAAAAGTTTTATAATTTCAGATGCAAGATGCTAATTTAATAAATACAAAACAAAAGGGAACAGGTGATTTTATTTATTTTATACAATGAAAAAAGATAAAATCACAAAAAAATTATTTGCTGATTTTCAGATATCGCAGCCTGTCTTGCTTTTTCTTCGGCTTTTTCCTTTTTCATTTGCACAGCTGCTGAATTTAATACCAAAGAAAAAATCAAGGCCCGTAGCATCCCACAGCCCGAGATAAGTTCCCAGCCTGTCGGTCCCGAGCACAAGAAAACCATACCTTACGGCTAATCCCAGGTGCGGTTTGCTGTATTCAAAAAATGTAAGCGGCATGGCAATTTCACTCCTTCGTGTTTCATAACGAATGCTGACGGCAGCCTGGTTAGCACGGTGCACTGAAATAGCAGAAACCGGCACACCCTGCATGACGGAGGCATTGAGATAATATTTTGGCGCGAGGCAGAAATCTAACTGCAGGCTTGCTGCCGAAGGAAGGTAAACGCTGAAAGCTTTGTCCCGCTGCGATGCTGTGGGATTTCCGTAAAACTTAGTGCTCAGGAGTGTGTCAAAAGCATAAAGGTTGAAAAATTTTGTGGTATCAATACCGGGCCAGTAAGTTGAGTTGTCAGTAAAATCAAACGCCCGGGTGCCTTTGCTTTTAAAACGTATATAACCTAAATCAACAAAGGACAGGCCCAGCCTGTAGTTATATTTTTTTTCCTGGTCAGCGTTCGAATAGCAATCATACCCGGCAGCGTTATAATTATTGATATAAGTAAAACCCACAGTGGCGCTGCCGCCAAATCCCCTCACCTTTAAAAGATCATTCACTACCTGGTCGCCATCAATAGGAGAGGAGTGCCCGTACTGCGCATTGATTTTATTTACAACAAGCAACTGGGCGTTAGGAACCGTGTAATCCACATACTGTGAATTCACATATATTCCGTAAGAGCCGACCAGGAAATTCAGTGTAATCCCCGCTTTTATGATGTGGTTATCAGAACGGTCTCTTTTCAACACGCGGGCATACGTTGCCCCTATTTCGCCCCATCCCATACCGGCTGCTTTGAATGGGCCGGCCGTGTAATTAATTCCATGCTGCGGGGCAAAATCAAAACCATCATACATAAATTTTGCAAGGTGGTACGGCACGTTGCGCGCGCTCATCGCACTTTTAACGGCAAGATGAACGCCCCATGCATATTTATTTTTGTTCCTGATATAAGCAGGGCCCATCACGTATAAACTTCCGTACGCTTTTTTACCAGGACTCGGAGTATAATAATCACCGAAACGTTCGCTTTCCACCGTTTCACCCTTAATTGATTTAAGAAGAGCCTTGCTTTTCTTTCTTAAAAAGAGGTAATTATTATCAATAAATAAATCGCCCGACAAGAGGTTAAATTCATTTTTATAAGGAGCAAGCACAATGGAAGACGGGTTGAGAAAAATTCCCATGTTACCGGCAAAATTGCTGTTGCTGATTCCCCAGGTTTCCTGCGCTGCCGAAAACAATGGCGCCAGCAGGGTTGCAGCGGTTAAAAGCCATTTTGGTTTCATTTGATAAATATACGATAAATCGCTGAAAGTGTTGTGTTTGTTGAAAAGTTGTTGAATTGATATATTGATATATTGATATATTGTTATATTGTTGAATTGTTAATTGCTGAGTTGTTTTTAGTTGTCATAACCGGTTGGGGAATTAAGAATGTGATACAATTTTTGTTCCTGCCCCCCAGCGATGGGTTTGAATTAATAAAACTCCTTGCGTCAGAATCCTGTAACAGTAAATATGCAGCCCACAACCCGGCAGGTCGCGAAGCACCTGCTGGGTTTGGCATAATCTGCCTGTGATCAGGTTTTTCTCAGTCCGCAATTCCTCAAAATATTTGCCTGTTTTTACGATCCTTTTATTGTAAAATTTGACACGGATGGAACCGTACTTTGGGCGAGAAGTGCAGATAGCAATTCCGCAGGAATACCGCTGGGAATGCTTAATGATAATTCGGGGAAAACATGCATTGCCGGTTATTTTACAAGTGATACGATAAATTTTGGCGGTTCAAATATTTTAATAAACCATACCGCTGCGGGTCCCGATTACGCTGACGTTTTTATAGTTGAATATGATCAAAATGGTAATGTTCTCTGGAGTAAAAGTACAGGCAGTCTTTTTGATGACATGATAACCGGTGTTAGTTCAGACAATTCCAATAATATTTATGTAACGGGATATTTTGCTAATCCTTATATAGTTTTTGGACACGATACTCTAACGACACCTTTCCAGGGTCTTTTTACAGCTAAACTTGGTCAGCCGGTAAATGTTGCCATTCCTGAATTTAAAAAGAGAGAAGAATCTGTCGTATTTCCAAATCCGTTTTCCGATAGAATTGATATCCGGACAAATGATTATGAGTCATCAGAAGTTATTTTTTATGAAATAACATTGCAAAAACTATTGCAACAAACATTTATTCATACAGTGTCATTAAATACAGCCGGGTTTGCAAAAGGAATTTACATATATGAAGTGAGAAACAAAAAGGGAGTGATTAAGAAAGGAAAGGTTGTGAAAGACTAACTCAAACTTTTTTCTGCTTCAGTTTGTGTGTCTCAACAATCTGATCTTTGACATTGAATATACTTTTCTCGTACCCTTTGAAGTTGTATGATAGCGCGTGAACGATTCACCGGCAAGTGCCTTAAACTACGTAAAACCCGCAACTGGATATATCAACTGAATATTTTAATTTTCGCCCTCTTTTTGACAAGCATACAACGGGGACAGCCGAAAACCGGTTTAGAGTAGGCAAAAAAATAAAATCATATAACTATGAAAAATACTTTACTAATACTATGCCTTGTGATAACTATTGTATATGCAAATGTACTTTTTACAACCTCCGGATGTTCTTCAGAACCTCCCGGCAGCAGCGGGGAAAGCATTACAAATAAATATGCCATCATGCCCACCGATCTTGCGGCTCTCACACAAAAGGATGCCGACCTGTTTTCATGGCAAACTTTTATTGCTATGAACTGGCCTGCCGATATTAATAATTGCGGACCCGATACCGGTAAGGGAATGAGCATTCTCTCCGGCAAAGGCCCCGTGGTTTGGGAAACATACCTTTCCAGTGACGAGGTTTTTGTTGCTGCATCTGACACACCTGACAATTGGTGCACGAATGGAAATAGGAGAAATGGTTTTAAAAGGCTTCCCCAAAAAGTTCAGGACCTTGCAAAGCAAACAGCGGTATATCGTTTCATCTATCGTAACTCAAAATCTCCTCATGATCTTGATGAGGCAGTCGGAGGACCGTTAGTAGATCAGAACGGGCGGTTTGCCAGGTACGAAGTGCGTATGAATGAGGATGAATATAAATATATTATGACTAATTCATTATGGGATAAAATCGGCCAGCAAAAGTTTGTTAAGGATTGTACGATCACTATGCCATCCGGTCCTACAAGCTATGGCCCTGTTGGTGCAATGGAGTTCAAGGCAGCCTGGAAAGTGCTCGGTAAAGGAGATGATACCACAAGGTTCTACAGGATCAGGGCAATTGTGTACAATGATGATTCAGAAGATCCGAGTCCCGGTGAAAATCCTGTAACGCTGGGACTGGTTGGATTACATATCGCACACAAGACCCCTACCCAGGGTAACTGGGTTTGGTCAACTTTCGAGCAGGTTGATAATCTTACAAAATCATTTTATAATCCTGCTTGCACTGACTGTCCGGCTAACGTCCCCCTGACAGGCAGTAATTTCAAGGAGTTAGACTCCACCGGAATGCCTCTTGATTCGCCAACCCAGGTAACCAGGATAAACCCTATCCAGGACCCGTTTGCAGATACCCTGAACCAGCAATTTCAATCTCTTTTGAAAGGATCGGTGTGGGCAAATTATCAGCTTGTAAGCACACAATGGCTGGCATTTGAGAAGATGACCCCATTGTTTCTGGCAAATTCCGTCCAGGAAACGTATGTTCAAGGCCCCAATCCGCCATCTTACGGGGGTTATAAATTAAGAATTGATCAGCAGTATTATGAAGACAGCCTCTACCATCCATTTGCACCGGGAATCAGCGCAAGCTGTATGGGATGTCATTATGTAGCGGGTATTTCGGGGACAAAGGCAAAAGCAGACTTTAGTTTCATGTTAGGAGAAGCTAAGTGACTATATGCCCCGAAGGATTTCAAACCAATGGTGTCCTAAAAGATTTATATTTCGTCCCTGACGGGACTTTCAAAGCAAATCGTATTTTTTTTTCTACCAATATTAAATCCCTATGGGATTCGCAGTAATGTGCCTTAGGCACAAAATATTGATAGTAATAGTTTGATTGGTAATTCAAAAGTCCCGTCAGGGACGAAATATGAAAAAATCGCTTTTCGGACACCATTGGTTTGAAACCTCTTCGGTGCCGATGTTCCTTCTATTTCAAAAACATATCCTTCGAATTAACAATATCCACCTTCTTCACATTCAGCGGGTATTTTGCAACTTCAGTGTCTTCCTGGGTTATTTCGGGCGTAAGCACAGCTTTTAATGAATTAGAATAGCTCATAGGGGAGAGGGTATTTTCGCGCAGGCTTTTTGCCAGCTCTTCGGATTCTGATTTATCAGTTACTATAGTGACAAAAATGTTTTTTGTCTGCCAGTATTTTTTCATCACGCTGTTCACATCCTGCAAAGTTGTTTTTTCGAGCAGTGCGTCCATTTCCGAAATATAATCTTTGCGCCCGTAAAAACGGCTGTCCATCAGGAAACCAAGTTGTTTTGCAGGGGTCTGTATATATAACTTTATATAAGAGCGCAAAAATGTTTTAGTAAGGTCAAAATCTTCTTTGCTCATCCCGTTAGTAACGAGCTGATCCATTTCACGGATTGCCATCCTGATAGCAAAGTGCGCATGGCCTGTTTTTATTCCTTCCAGCTCTTTGTATTGCCCGAGCAATCCTTTTGCCGTTTGCACGGGACGAATCCAAACGGAAAAATAATTTGATGTGCGGGGAAAGCCGGGCTGCGGCAGCATATTCTGTCCACCGTTATTGTACCATTCAATATAAGAATAATCACCGTAATTCATGGAGCGCTGTTCGCGGATTTTCTGGTACAGGCGCGAATACGATTTGCGGTGCTCGCCTAACCATGAATTGGCAATCATCAATGGAGCGAATTCATCATTCTTTCTTGTCATGTCAAGCGGAAATCCCATAAAGATGGCGGAGCCGAGGGCTTCATCTTTTGAAATAATTTCAACATTAATTCCATCAGGAGTGCGCGCAAGTGCAGGTGCGGGAAGCTGCGGGGCAGCCGGTGATAATTGGTTCATATCCGACTGAAGCCGTTTTAAAAATTCAGGTGAATAATTTCCTGCAACCCCGATCAGCAGGTTTTTTGATGTAAAATATTTAGCGTACTGGTTTTTCACATCTTCCAGCGTGATAGCTTTCACACCCTCAGAAGTTCCCTGGATCATGTGCTGGTAAGCGGTGCCCCGGAAAAGAAAATCTTCCAGCGCTTTTTTGCTGTATTCTTCATCAGAAGAGGATTTGATAACCTGGTCCACGTAATTCTGCTGGTTTGATTTTACACGTTTAAAATCATCTTCGGCAAACCGGGGAGTAAGCATAAGCCCTTTCAAAATGGCGTAAAACTGATCCGTAAAATCTTTGTGAAACTCAAAGGTGAACATCGCCACTTCTTTATCAACAGCTGAATAATAATTCGCGGCCATGGGGTAAATAAAATCTTTGATCTCGGTGCTTGTCTTATCTTTTGTTCCGCCTTCGGTAATCATGTTAGCGGTAAGGTAGGTAAGCCCGTCTTTCCCTTGCGGATCACATACCGAGCCATTGCGGAACATTAGCTTTACAATGATTTTTTCTGACTTGGGCAGTGTTAATTCGACAACTTCCTGGGCTGTGGAAAAAGAAGCCAGAAGCAGGAAGTAAGAGATAAGAAGCAGACCGTAAATATTTTTATGCTGGGTTTTCATTTATGAAGTTTTATTTTTTTAAATTTTATTCTTGCGGATAAATTATCATTATTGTTTTCTGCTTTCTGCTTTCTACTTAACCGTCCTTTCAGCAGCACCGGAAATGGTAGAAATAGTAAGCCCTGAACTGACCAGGTATTTTTTTGCTGCGTTTGAAATATCCTGCGGTGTCACCCTGTCAATCAGTGCATAGAAACGATTTATGGATTCCGGGTCACCGGAAAGCCAGGTATAAGCGGCAAGTGAATTGGCAATTGCATCCGGGCTGTCCATCCGCATGGCAAAGCTGTATTTGGCTCTTGATTTAATTTCACCGAGATATTTTTCGTCCACCGGAACAGACTTTATTTTTTCAACGGCTTTCACAATTTCATCTTTTGCATATTGCATATCTGCTTCTTTTACCAGCGTGGCATCAAACTGGAATAAATTTTCATCACGGGCAAGATTGAAATCAGAAGATAAATTCCTGAGTTTTTGCTCGGTAATCACCAGCTTCTTATACAGGTCAGAACGCTCAGAGCACAATACATCTGCAAGAATATTTAATGCGGCAACTTCAATTTCAGCATCGCTGTAAGGAGGAGCCTTATAGCTCAGTTCAAGCTGTGGCGGAAAATTCGGCACCTGCATGTGGACAAACTTTGTTTCTTTTTGCAACGGCTCTTTGGGAATTTCAGGTTTAAAATCTCCTTTTTCCCATTCTCCGAAATAACTTTCCGCAAGTGCATTTACGGTTTCCTGCTTTACATCTCCCACCACGATAATGGTGGCATTTTCGGGCCTGTAAAAACGGTTGAAAAATTGAAGGGAATAATCGTACTGGTTGGGCATATCAACAATGTCATTAAAGAAACCCATCGTTGTGTGCTTATAAGTGTGCTTTTCAAATGCCTTGTCCAAAGTGGTTTCATAGAGTTTTGCCAATGGGTTTGCATAATTTTTAGTGTATTCACCTTTCACAGCCCCTGCTTCCGTCTTAAAATCCTGGATGGAATATTGAAGGTGCATGAAGCGGTCGGCTTCAAGCTCAAACATTTTTTCAAGCTTTGTTGCATTCCCGGTCATGTGATAAACGGTTCTGTCAATAGAAGTATTTGCGTTTGCCGAAGCCCCGATTGATTTTAAAATCTCGCTGTATTTTTCTTTGGAATATTTTTCAGTTCCGCGAAACATCATGTGCTCAAAGAAATGTGCAAATCCTGTTTTGCCGGGTTCCACTTCTTCTCTTGAACCCACGCGCACCACAATATAAAATGCGGCAATGCCGGGACTTTCAAAAGGAACTGTCACTACGTTCAGCCCGTTGGAAAGCTTTTTCTGGAATACCGGGTAGGGGAGAATTTTTTTTGCCACAGCTTTCTCTTTGCTGAATGAACAAACAGAAACAATAAGGATAGTTAAAGTCAGGATGATTTTTTTCATGTATGGATGTGAATTTCGGTAAGAATATTTTCGGAAACCAGGTTGGAATTAAAATTTATGAAGCTGCAATGTTAACAATCGGATTTTTTACAGGCAAATTAAAAAACAAAACAACATCAATATGTTAAGTTAACATCCCGCCATCCACATGGATCACCTGCCCGGTTATGTAAGCCGAAAGATCGGAAGCAAGAAACAAAACCAGGTTGGCAACTTCAGAAGGAGACCCAAGCCGCTTCAATGGAATAGAATCAAGCCATCCATTCACAACCTCCTGGTTTAAAGAGGCGGTCATCTCCGTTCCGATAAAGCCGGGAGCCACTGCATTGCACCGGATATTGCGCGATCCTAATTCCAATGCCACTGATTTTGTAAAGCCAATGATTCCCGCTTTTGACGCTGCATAATTCGCCTGGCCTGCATTTCCTTTTATCCCCACAACAGAAGTAATATTAATAATGGAACCGCTGCGTTGTTTAAGCATGGGCCGCTGAATGGCTTTGGTAATATTAAAAACAGATTTAAGGTTGGTGCGGATCACTTCATCAAAATTTTCTTCGCTCATGCGCATCACCAGCCCGTCACGGGTAATGCCCGCATTATTCACCACAATATCAACTGTTCCGAATTCTTTAACAACTTCATTTGCCAGTTCTTCTGCTGCTTTATAATCTGCTGCATCTGAACGATATGCCTTTGCCTTGATGCTATGCACCTTTAATTCGTTTTCGAGCTCTTCTGCTTTTTCAGGAGAGGAAAGATAAGTAAAAGCAACGTTAGCTCCGTGCTCAGCAAGCTTCAATACAATTCCTCTTCCAATGCCGCGCGATGCACCGGTGACGAGAGCTGTTTTACCTTCGAGTAGTTTCATAATGGATTTGAGGGTTTGTGTTTCTATATAAAATCAATAACCATTAACAATTAACGGTTAATAATTGAAATCAAGTTTTAATTATTAATA
>DATEMK010000571.1:0-18707 GCA_035275625.1 Bacteroidia bacterium | reverse complement strand
AAAAAAAACATCAATCCCTTTTGATAATAAGCTTTGTGTTACCAATTGCGTTTCTGATGAATTGTTAACCGGAAGGCTCACAAGGGTTAGTCCAAGTTCTTTGCATTTGCTTTCGAGTTTATTGAAAGCATCGCGCGATTGCGGCTCGGATTGATTATAGACTGTTCCTATTTTTTTTGCAGACGGCTTCAGCGTTTGGATGATGCTGATGGCTGTGTCAATATAATCCAGCGTTTCATACGTACCAAAAAGATTTGCGGGATTATTTCCGAGCGAATCGGTGAGATGTGCAAGATCAGGGCGCGGAGCTACCATCATGCAGACAGGAATTGTTTTTGTGCGTTGCACTGCCGTGATGGTTGAAAGGGTAGTGTTGCTTGCGATGAGATCAACATTTTTTGAAATCAATAAATCACAGGACTGACCGAGGGTGGGGATGTCGCCCTGCGCATTGTTATAAATTAATTGCATGGTGGAATCTTTTTCTGAAAAGCCGCCTTTTTCCAATGCATCAAGAAATCCCTGTTTTGCTTTTGCAAGCGTAGGGTCTTCTACAAAATCGAGAAAGCCGATGACGGGAATTTTTTTGCCGGATGTTTTTTCTTTTGCAGAATTGCAGGCAGTAAAGAGAAGTATGAGGAGAAAGAGCTTTATTTTCATAGACAGAATTTTTTTCAAAACTAATTATAAAAATTGTTTTGAAATTTTATGGAACGCAGATGCTGCGGTTAAAAACGGATTTATTCCTTCACCACTTTTCCTTTCTTCACCACACTCTCTTTACTTCTTATTTCATAAAAATAAATTCCTTTTGAAAAATTTTCTGTGCTGACAGAAAAAGAATTTATAAATGATTGCTGCAAAAGTTTCCTGGAAGCAATATCATAAAAAATAATTTCTGAAAGTTCCTGGCTGTTTGTTTTAATATTTAATTCGTTTGTGAAAGGGTTTGGTGAAATCAGATTTTCCAATCCGACTGAGGCGGATGGAAAATCTATCCCCACAGTACAATGCGGAACCGAAGCATCCAACTCTGCCAGCGTGTATAACCGTAAATCATCCAGAACGACTTCTGTGCAGCCCGCACAAATATGCCCCCAGTTTGTAAACTTAATGGTATGGGAAGAAGACGTTGCATTAAATTCAATAATGTACCTGGTTCCGATGGTTCCAAGATTAGTTGTTTTATTTCTCAATAAAGTATCTCCGAATCCTACATCAATGGCAAATAATCCATCTTTGTTATTGGCATCATTATTCGCCACCTGCCCAAAATTCAAGCACATAGGTAGTATTCGGAGTTAAACCTGTCACGGTTTGGTCTATGCTAACCCCTGCCGTGCCCCCATAATTACTACTATTGACAGGGTAGCCTGAAGGGATACCCGTTACGGCACAATCAATATTATTTATACATGAGGTATCGTTTGCAGCAGGTGAACACAGCTTGCAATAATAATTGCCCATATAAACTGCAAAATTTCCTTCTATAATTTCAGATAGAAATGCAGTGTACCAGGCGCCTGTAGAGTCAAAAACCTGTGCATACGTGTCAGTTCCTCCCCCGGTACAAGTCCAGTTTGGAATATTGCACATATAATACTGTGAAGCAGGACAAAAGCTTCCGGTAATACATGAAGGGCTTTCAAACCCTCCATTCACCAGCAGGTTATTTACCCCCGCACTTATGGTATCATTCTGATCATAACAATAAATGCAAAGTATTTGCGCTGTTGAAAATTTGCAAAATGAAAAAAATAAAATAACGGGCAGTATGTATTTTTTCATAGGATGGATTTTTATTTTCTGTAAAGATATAGAAATGGTTTAAGGCTCCCGGTTTAATGCGCCTGTTTTTTGTTCCCTTCAGGATCATGGGTCGTCTGTTTGGATGATTTTTTAAATATGGTATATACCCGGTAATTTTTCTGTCCTTTATTATGCTTACTTTTGATTAAGGATAAAAACTAAAAATCATGAAAAAGATAATTTGTTTGCTATTGTTAGTATCAATAACAACATTTTCAAAAGCAACCTGCGGATTGATGGGCGCGTTTCATAATTTTAATCAAAATACAAATGCCAGTTTAAATATTTATTATCCTTTTAATGCTTACTCCGTACTAATTAATTATGGAGATTCAGCAAAATTCAGAATTAGTGCTATGGGTGGTTGCTTTCCTCCTGGCGGTTGCGACCTGGATTCTGTATGGTGGATATATAATGGTAATTATATCGGGAATATGCAAAATCATATTTGTGAGGCAAATTTGATGATCTACGGTGCCGGATTTTACACTGCATATTTTATATATGACCATATCTATTCCATACAATGTAATTTTGATGTTCAGTATAATCCATTATCAGCAGCGCAATATGAGAATATAAATTTCCTGAATGTATTTCCAACAGCAGTAAATTCTTCTATCACCATTCAACTGAATTCAATTAAACCAAACGATATTGAAATTTCTTTTTATGATATGCACGGCAGGCAACTGAAAAATGATTTTTATAAAAACATAGTTGGAGAATTCATTAAAAATGAAAACACAGAAGGCCTTGCAAAAGGGACTTATTTTTTGAGAATAAAATCAGGCAAGGAGATGATGGAGAAAAAGTTTGTGAAGATGTAAAAACAATAAACTATGAAAAAGATAATTACGCTGTTCACATGTTTGCTGATGACAAAAGTTTTTGCGGGACCGAGTCTGTCAATCGGGTGGAATAATTATACTCAAAATACATTTGCAGTAGGGGGAGCCATCAGTTATATTGTTGTAATAGCTAATGCCGGTGATTCGGTAAGACTTTGGACCAATATGAATTGTGGTACTATTTCTGTTCCTCCCGATTATTGGAACTTTAATGGGATTCTTATTCCAAACATGGCAGATTCCTTTGCTATAACTGTGATTATTTCTCAATCTGGAATTTACTCCGCTAACACTTTGTTCTGCTTATCTCCTCAAATGATCAATATAGATTTGGATTTTGCAGTGACTATTAATACTACCGGCATTCCCTCCTTTAAAAACATAAATTTTCTAAATGTATTTCCAACAGCAGTAACTTCTTCTATCACCATTCAACTCAATTCAATAAAAACAAATGATCTTGAAATTTCTTTTTATGACATGCACGGCAGGCAACTGAAAAATGATCTTTATAAAAATATTATCGGAGAATTCATTAAAAATGAAAACACCGAAGCCCTTGCAAAAGGAATTTATTTTTTGAGAATAAAGGCGGGGGATGATGTGGTGGAGAAGAAGTTTGTGAAGATGTAAAAAAGGAAAAATCATGAAAAGAATAACTACGCTGCTGTTTGCATGTTTGCTGATGACAAAGGTTTTTGCCGGACCAAGTTTGGATGTGGGGTATCATAATTATACCCAAAATTTATTCTTTTCAGGACCAGTTACTGGTCTAAATGTGACGGCTAATTTTGGTGATTCCGTTTCACTCTTCATTTTAATGGATTGTAATAATGGATTCCATATTCCTGATCAATGGTATTTCAATGGAGACTCTATTCCCAACACTTCAGATTCTATGATTATTAAAATTATTATTAATCAGTCTGGAACCTATTCAGCTCATATTGATAATTGTTTTTCACTTAATCCATATATATCATTTTATGTTAATAACATTACTGGCATTTCGCTCATTAAAAACATAAATTTTCTAAATGTATTTCCAACAGCAGTAACTTCTTCTATAACCATTCAACTCAATTCAATAAAAACAAATGATCTTGAAATTTCTTTTTATGACATGCACGGCAGGCAACTGAAAAATGATTTTTATAAAAACATAGTTGGAGAATTCATAAAAAATGAAAACACCGAAGCCCTTGCAAAAGGAATTTATTTTTTGAGAATAAAGGCGGAGGATGATGCGGTGGAGAAGAAGTTTGTGAAGATGTGAGAAGATTTTAGAATTTAAGATTCCCCCTTTCGGAAATGAAAGGGGATTTTTTTTGGAAATATTTAAAATAGTTGTACTTTCGATTAAAATTTCTGACCCATGAAAAAGGTTTTAACCGCTTCATTTATTTTATTTTTATTTATCCGGCAGCCGGTCTGCTCCCAGGTAGCTATTAATATTCAAAAAAATTTCGGAGGCTCCTCAAATGACTTTCCGGGCAATCATTCATTAATTAATACAAATGATGGAGGGTATGCCATCGGAGGCACTGCTTCCTCATCAGACGGGGATGTGAGCTTCAATCATGGCGGCAATGATTATTGGCTGGTAAAACTCGATTCAAATTATAATTTACAATGGGAAAAAACGTATGGAGGATCATTATCAGATTGGTTGTATAGTACGATTCAAACCTCAGATGGCGGATTTTTAATGACAGGTTATACCAATTCAAATAATGGAAATGTAACGGGTCACCATGGCTTGTCAGATTACTGGGTGGTGAAAACAGACCCGGCCGGAAACCTGCAATGGCAAAAAACATTAGGCGGATCCAATGTGGATTATGGATCGGATGCTGTTGAAACCTATGATGGCGGTTTTGCAGTGGCAGGATATTCCTCCTCAATTGACGGGGATGTCAGCGTACCGTTGGGGCAGGCTGACTATTGGCTTGTAAAACTGGATGCAAGCGGAAATATTTTGTGGGATAAATCTTACGGAGGCTCTAATGCAGATAATGCACGTTCTATTATACAGGCTCATGACAGTTGCCTTGTCATATCGGGATCAGCCGGATCCAATGACAGCGATGTTACCGGTTATCTGGGAGGATGGGATTTTTGGATCGTAAAAACAGATCCGAATGGAATTTTGCTATGGGAAAAATCATTGGGTGGAAATACAGAGGATTATAACTCAAAAGTTATAGAAGCCTCTGATAATGGATTTGTGCTTAGCGGGTCCACAAAATCCAATACCAATTATGTGAGCGGAAACCACGGAGGCAAGGATGCATGGATGGTAAAAATTGACAGTGCCGGAAATTTTCAATGGCAAAGATGTTCAGGAGGAATCCTTAATGATGAATTTATGAATGTTATTGAAACTGCTGATCAGGGCTATATAGCATCAGGAGCTGCATTTTCCATTGATGGAGATTTGAGTTTTAATCATGGCTATAGTGATCAATGGGTAGTCAAAACCGATAGTGCAGGAAATCTTCTCTGGCAGCGTCCGGTAGGAGGAACCACATCGGATAATGCTTTTGACATTATTCAAAACAGCAAAGGGAGGTATGTGACAACAGGATTTAATTTTTCAAGCGATGGAGATGTAAACAAAGGCGGAGATGTGTGGATGGCAGAGCTTACAGATCAATACAGCGATGCCACAGGAAAAATGTATTTTGATCTGAACAGCAATTCGGTTAAAGATGTTAGTGAGCCAAATGTGATAAACCGGAAAGTGGCGGAGCAAAATACAGGAAGGTTTACTTATAGCTTCAGTGACGGAACTTATGACTTAACCCTGGTTGACACGGGGCAGTTTACGTTAGTTCCTCCTTTTGCCAATATTTATTACGCACCGGTTCCCGCCCAGCACACTGCTAACTTTTCAGCCCCGAGTGAGGTAGATTCCCTGAATGATTTTGCATATCAGCCCACAGGAACCTATAATGATTTATGTGTGACCTTAACACCATTGGGTAATTTTCGCGCTAACTCTCATGCAAACTATCGCATTAATTATGAAAATACCGGCACCACAACCGTTAACGGGACGGTAATTTTCTTTCCGGATAATTTATATACTCTCTATTCTTACAGCAGCGTTACTCCCGCATCTGTAACTGCAGATTCTATAGTCTGGAATATCGGTCCCATCACACCCATGCAAACCGGGAGCATCATAGTGAATGTATATATATACTTAGGGACTCCCCTGGGCACTCCTATTCATTCGGAAGCAAGAATTGAACCGGTGGCAGGTGATGCAAACACTGCATGTAATTATGCAGAGTGGACTGTGTACGTTACGGGGCCCTATGATCCCAATGCTATCCTGGTTGACCGCGATACAGTTTTAACGACAGAACTGCCGTCTCCTCCCTATCTTAATTATGTCATCTATTTTCAAAATGTTGGAAATGACACTGCATTCAACGTGCGGGTGATGAACAATATTCCGCAAATGTTAGACATAAGCAGCTTTGAATTCATCACTTCATCACATCCCGTAAATATTAATTACGGAGCGCACTCCAGGCTAATGGAATTTAATTTTGATAATATTCTTTTACCCGACAGCAATGCAAATGAACCGGGCAGTCATGGTTTTGTTCGCTATCGGATAAAACCGCTTTCATCACTTGTGGCAGGCGACAGCATAAAAAACAATGCTGCAATTTATTTTGATTTTAACGAGCCGGTTCTTACCGATACTGCCGTGACGCAAATCATTTTGCCAACAGGAGTAAATGATTTCCATGTTCAAAGGTCAATGTTCAAAGTTTTTCCGAATCCTGCAACAGGAATTGTTTTAATACATTTGGGCAAACTTCTGGGAGCAAGTTGCAGTCTTGGCATGTATGATTTATTCGGAAGAGAAGTTTTTAAATCCAACCTGTCCCAAGTCAATCAGGAAATCAATCCCTCCTCAGGAGAGACGAATTCCGAAATCAAAATTGATGTTTCCGGGTTTACCGCGGGAATTTATCTTCTCGAAATTAAAAATGAAAACACCTTTTACAGGACTAAGCTGGTTAAACAATAAATTAATTGCTCTTTTCGGGTTCAGCATTTTACTATTCTTCTTTATTTCTGCAAATGCACAAAAAGATCAAACTGAATTTCCCGAAGACGATCTTTTACGGCAGCAGGGTTTTGATCTGTTGAATGATTTTCCGCGCGTGCTGAAAAATGCACCGTTGGCAAAAGCAAAAGGAATCAGCGAAGAGCGTTTAAAGATTGCCGAAACGCGCGGAAACAAAAAAGGAATGGCCGCAGCATCCAACACATTAGGTTTAATATGGCTCAAAAAAGGTGATTTCACAAAAGCCCTTGATTATTTCCTGAAATCGCTCAACATCCGAAAAGAGCTGAACGATAAAAAAGGAATGGCGCTTACCGCAGCCGAAACGGGTTTTGTTTATCAGCAGATGAAGGATATTGAAAAAGCTTTGCAGTATTATTATAATTCATATGAAATTTCAAAAGAGCAGCGATTGCCTAAAATGACGGCCGACATTGCAGGTCTTATCGGTGCCGCTTATATGCAAAAAAGAGATACTGTTTATGCCAATAAATATTTTAATGAGGCGCTCAATGGTTTTTTGCAATTGAAAGATAAAAAAGCGGCTGCCGTAATGCTCAATAAAATGGGTGAGCTTTATTTAATGCAAAATGATTACCGCCAGTCGCTCGGCTATTTTGAACGTTCTTTTACGATCAAAGAAGAGCTGAAGGACAAACCCGGCAAAGCCCTCGAATTGCGAAACGAAGGAATAGTGTATTTCAAAAAAGGCGACTATGAAAAAGCGCTTGATTATTTTAATCAAAGCCTGAAAATTTCTGATCAGCTTATAGTTAAAAAATTAGTTAAGGATACCTATTTGAAGCTTGCTACAATTTACAGCTTCTCAAATGATTTTGACAATGCCGACAAGTATCATACATTATATCGCGAACTGAAAGACTCCTTATTGCGCATTGAAAAGACTAAAAAAATTTCCGGTGAAAAAATGCAGGATGAAATTTTTGAAAAAGAAAAAGTAATTGAATTGCTGAGCCGTGAAAATGAACAGCAGACCAAAGTGCTGAACCAGCAGGGACTGGAGCTGAGCCGCCAGCTGACTGCTACAGAATTAGAGCGGCAAAGCAAAGAGAAAGCATTGGAAGAACTGAGTGTGGCAATGATTGAAAAAAAAGAAAAAGAAAAACAATTGCTTTTGGCTTTGAAAGCTAAAGCTGAAAATGAGCTGGAGCTTTCCAAAAAGGAATTAGAGCTGCGCAAAAAAAGCGAACTGATGAATGCATTGATTGGCGGAACTTTCATCATTCTGCTTCTTACATTTTTTATTTATAACCGTTACCGTTATAAAAAAAAATCGCATGATGCACTTGATAAATCGCATAGCGAATTAAAACAAACACTGGAAAAATTAAAAACAACACAGGACCAGCTGGTTCATTCACAAAAAATGGCTTCTCTTGGAAAACTCACAGCCGGCATTGCCCATGAAATTCAAAACCCCCTCAATTTTGTAAATAATTTTTCGGATCTTTCAATTGACCTGCTGGGCGATTTAAAAAACGGAATTGCTGAAGAAGAAAAAAATGAAATCGTTGAACAGCTTAAACAAAATTTAAGCAAAGTAATCCAGCATGGTAAACGCGCGGACAGCATTGTCAAAAACATGCTTCAGCACAGCCGCACCGGAACACAGGAAAAACAGATGACCAATATTAATGAACTGGCAGAAGAATTCCTGAACCTCGCCTATCACGGCATGAGAGCAGCAGATCCGGATTTTAATTGCACCATGACAAAACACTTAGACCTGGAATTACCAAAAATAAATGTGGTTTCCCAGGAAATCAGCCGCGTGCTGCTGAACATTTTCAGTAATGCTTTTTATGAACTGAATAAAAAAAGCAAAACAGCGGGAAAAGATTATGAACCCAAAATCGGGATTACTACCCGCAAACAGAATAAAAAAGTGGTGATCAAAATCATGGATAATGCCGATGGTATTCCTGAAAATATCAGGGATAAAATCTTTGAACCTTTCTTTTCCACAAAACCTCCCGGGGAGGGTACAGGAATCGGGTTGTCACTAAGCTATGATATAATAGTAAACGGGCACGGAGGAAACATACAAGCCGAAAGCAAAGAAAATGAAGGAACCACTTTTGTTATTGAACTTCCTTATTAAGATAAACCTTTTCCATCCCGATAGTTATCGGGAGGGGAAAGGAGAAACGGAATGTTGGCTAAATGAATTTTAACAAACCTTTAACATTCAACCTCAAACGGTAAACTTTAAACCTTAAACGTTTTTCTATCTTTGCGCCTCATTTTGAAAAACCCCTGATGAGTTTTAAGGATCAGATAGATATGCGTGCGCTTCCGCAGCACGTTGCCATTATTATGGATGGCAACGGCAGGTGGGCAAAAGAACGGGGAAAAATCCGGACGTTTGGTCACCGGCATGGTGTGGCTGCTGTGCGCGATACGGTGGAAGGCGCTGCAGAAATAGGAATTAATTACCTCACACTGTATGCTTTCAGCACAGAAAACTGGAGCCGTCCAAAATTTGAAATAGATGCATTGATGGAATTGCTTATTCATACCATCGGAAAAGAAACAAAAACACTAAACGACAATAATATCCGTTTGCAGGCAATCGGAAATATTAACAGCCTTCCAAAATCGTGCATCCGCGAATTGCATAAAGCGATGGATGAAACAAAAAACAACACCCGCATGACACTTGTGCTGGCGTTGAGCTACAGTTCAAGATGGGAAATAACAGAAGCCGCAAAAAAAATTGCGAAGATGACTGAAGACGGAAAGATTAAATCCAACGATGTGAGCGAAGAATTATTCATCAGCCAATTAACAACTGCAACGATGCCCGACCCGGAGTTGCTTATCCGCACAAGCGGTGAACACAGGATCAGTAATTATCTTTTGTGGCAAATTGCTTATGCTGAATTATATTTTACAGAAAAATTATGGCCTGATTTCAGGCGCGAAGATTTGTTTGAAGCCATTGTTGATTTTCAAAAAAGAGAAAGACGGTTTGGCGGAGTCAATTCTAAAAAACCGGTAAAACAGCATGCATAAGAAAGGATTTACGATTTATGATTTACGATTTACGATTTGCCGGAATTGGGCAGTAGTGTTCTTATTCATATTTTCAATAAGCATAAATAAATTGCAGGCGCAAGTTCAACTCGGAGAGGAGAGTACAATAGATTATGCAAATCCCAAAGAATATACCATTGGCGGAATCACTGTGAGCGGAATAAGATATTTGGATGAAAATGTTTTAAAAACCCTTTCGGGGCTTGCAGTTGGAGATAAAATAAAAGTTCCCGGTGAAAAAATTTCTAAAGCCATTGAAAATCTCTGGAAACAGAATTTGCTTGCTGATGTAAAAATTGAATACACAAAAATTGAAGGCGATAATATTTTTTTGAATATTGCTATGACAGAGAGACCGCGCCTTTCCAAATTTTCATTCACCGGTGTTACAAAAAGTGAAGCCAACAAGCTGCGTGAAAAAATAAATCTTGTTTCCGGAAAAATCGTGAATGAAAACCTGATCAAGGTAACATCTTACGAAGTGAAAGAATTTTTTACTGATAAAGGATACCTCAATGCAACCGTGAAAATTGATGTGATCAATGATTCCATTCCGGCAAACAGCCAGACATTGACAATCAACGTTGAAAAAAATAAAAAGACAAAAATTCATAAAATAAACATTGAAGGCAATACGGTTTTTAAAGATAAAAAGCTCAGGCGCCAGATGAAGGATACCAAACAGAAACAGTGGTGGAACGTTTTCAGATCATCAAAATTTATTGAAGAAAATTTAGTGCAGGATAAGCAGCGGATCATTGATAAATATACAGAAAAAGGATACCGGGACGCACGGATCGTTTTTGATACGGTTTACCGTTACAATAAAAAGATGGTAAATATAGACCTGCGCATTGATGAGGGGCATAAATACTATTTCAGGACCATAACATGGGTAGGGAATACAAAATATCGTTCAGGACAATTAGATACGTTGCTTGGAATAAGAAAAGGCGATGTTTATAATCAGAAACGTCTGGATGAGGGTTTGAACATGAGCGCAAACGGAAGAGATATTTCTTCCTTGTACATGGATGACGGCTATCTTTTTTTCCAGATTAATCCTGTAGAAATACAAGTGGAGAATGATTCAATAGACATTGAAATGCGCATGTATGAGGGTAAGCAGGCTACCATAAACAAAATAACTGTTACCGGTAACACAAAGACAAATGATAAAGTTGTTCTGCGCGAGATCAGAACCAAGCCCGGCCAGCTATTCAGCCGACAGGATGTTATCAGGACACAACGGGAGTTAGCGCAGCTCGGGTATTTTGATCCGGAGAAATTAGGAGTTAATCCAAAACCAAATGCAGCTGACGGAACTGTTGATATTGATTATGTGGTGGAAGAAAAACCATCCGACCAGGTTGAATTGTCAGGAGGGTGGGGAGCAGGACAGGTGGTAGGGACACTGGGTGTTTCTTTTAATAATTTTTCTGCCCGCAATATTTTCAGAAAAGGAAACTGGACACCGCTGCCTTCCGGTGACGGGCAAAAACTGAGCTTGCGTTTTCAAACAAACGGGGTATATTATCAATCTTATAATGCATCCTTTACCGAACCCTGGCTGGGAGGCAAAAAAGCGAATGCACTCAGTGTTTCTTTTTTCAGATCAGTGCAAACGAACGGGCAACCGAGAAGCAGCGATTCACGGCAATCTATTTCTATAAACGGAGCTTCGGTCGGTCTTGGAAAACGGTTGCAGTGGCCCGATGACTTTTTCAGTATTTATTATGAAGCGAGCTATTCCTATTATGCCTTAAATAATTATCAGACCTCTTTTTTATTCAGTGACGGATATTCAAACAATTTGAATTTCCAGGTTACATTATCCCGTAATTCTGTCAACCAGCCGATTTATCCGAGTGCGGGAACTTCGTTTGCATTTACCATTCAAGCCACTCCGCCTTATTCTCTTTTCAGCAACACAGATTATACAACAGCAACTGACCGGGTGAAATATAAATTCATTGAATATCATAAATGGAAATTTACATCCTCGTGGTTTACTCCCATTACAGGCAAAAAATTAATACTTGCAACCAAAGCAAGTTTTGGTTTTCTCGGATATTATAATAAAGACATCGGTCAATCACCTTTCGAAAGGTTTTATCTCGGTGGGGATGGATTGTCAGGGTTTTCGCTTGACGGACGGGAAATTATCGCTCATCGGGGATATGACAATCAATCCTTATCCCCAAGTGTGGGAGGAACCATTTATGATAAGTTTACAATGGAATTAAGATATCCTGTTTCGCTCAATCCCAATGCAACTATTTACGGAATGGGTTTTCTTGAGGCGGGTAATTCCTGGAGCAGATTCAGGGATTATAATCCCTTTGCTGTAAAAAGAACTGCCGGGGTAGGTATCCGGATTTTCCTCCCTATGTTTGGGTTGCTCGGACTGGACTGGGGTTATGGATTTGACAGAACCAATTATGATCCGCTCAATGCAAAACATCACGGGGCTGAATTCCAGTTTACACTCGGGCAGCAGTTTTAATGAAAGATGAATGAATAGAAAATTCAGATATGCAGATCGGCATAATAATTAGTCAGTGAAACAGTTAAAATCATAAATTTGCACACTTAAAGTTTCAAACCATGAAAAAGCAAACTATCATCTTCCTCAGTTTATGCCTTATGTTATCGGCATCTGTTTCTTATGGACAGAAATACTGTTATATCAATACAGAGTATATTTTGGAAAATATTCCTGAATATAAATCAGCGCAACAGCAGCTCGATCAGATTTCTGTGCAATGGCAGAAAGAAATTGAAGGAAGATATACAGTTATTGATAAACTCTACAAAGATTACCAGGCAGAGCAAATTCTGCTGACCGAAGACATGAGGAAAAAGAGAGAAGCAGAAATTACCGCTAAAGAAAAAGAAGTTAAAGATCTGCAGAAACAGCGATTCGGCTATGAAGGAGATTTATTTAAAAAGAAACAGGAAATCGTGAAACCCATCCAGGATAAAATCTACAATGCTGTTAAAAAAATGGCAACCGATCAAAGTTATGCTGTGATCTTTGATAAATCTGGTGAGCTGACCATTTTATATGCGAATCCAAAATATGATAAGAGTGATGAAATTCTTTTACAGTTAGGATATAAAGCAGGAACAAAATCATCCGGAAGCGGTGATAAAGGTAAAACGGACGAAAGCCCTTCCAACAAAAATGACCAGGAAAATCCCTCCAACAAAATGGATCAGCAAGCTCCGAAAAACGAAAGAAATCAACTAATGCAAAGCCCAAAATAAATTATTTATAAATTCAAATCTTCAAATTAAAATAAAACTTTCATGACTAAATCCATCAAAATCATTGCAGTGATTGTATTGTTTGCTACAACCTGCCTTTATGCACAGAATCCAAAATTCGGACATGTGAATTCAACCCAATTGCTTTCCTCGATGCCCGAAACGAAAGTGGCGGATTCAGCATTGCAAAAATTCGGCTCTTCCCTGGAAGGGCAATTGAAAACAATGAATGCTGAATACGACAATAAAGTGACAGAGTATAAAGAAAAACAAAGTTCAATGGCTGAACCGATTCAGCAAGCAAAAGCAAAAGAAATTTCTGACCTGGGTGACCGCATCCAGGATTTCCAGCAATCCGCCCAGCAATCTATTCAGAAGAAAAAAGAAGAACTCTATCAGCCTATCATTAAAAAAGCAGAAGATGCCATACATGCAGTGGGAAAGGATAAAGGATATACTTATATTTTTGATTCGGGAGTAGGAGTTTTGCTGTATTTCCAGGATTCAGATGATATAATGAGCCTCGTGAAAGCAAAATTAGGTCTCAAGTGATTTAATAATATTTAAACAGGAGAGCCACAAAAAAGTGGCTTTTCTTTTTTCATTTACATTTTACCAATACCAATGGCTGAAAAGAAAACTACCAGGTCAGCTTCACAACCCATCGGCATTTTCGATTCGGGAATTGGCGGATTAACTGTTGCCGATGCCATTCATAAGCTTTTACCAAAAGAAATGCTTTTATATTTTGGCGACACTGCCCATCTTCCTTACGGAGATAAATCACCTGAACTCATCCGGTCGTATGCACTGAGGATAACTGATTTTTTGCTGCATGAGAAAAAATGCAAAGCAATTGTTATTGCCTGCAACACAGCATCAGCTGCCGCCTATGAATTGCTGCGCGACCAGTATAAAGGATCTGTTCCGGTGATTAATGTTATTGATCCGATGGTGGAAACAATTATTGCAGACGACTCCATTAAAAAAGTAGGAATCATTGCTACTAAAACAACCATCAATTCAGGTGTTTACCAGGAAAAATTTATTCGCAGAAAACCGTCTCTTAAGTTTACTGCACTTGCTACTCCTTTGCTGGTTTCCATGATTGAAGAAGGTTTTTACAATAATAATATCAGCTCGGCTGTGCTTCAAAAATATTTATCTCACCCGGGATTCAAAGATATTGATGCATTGGTTCTTGCGTGTACTCATTACCCGTTGATTAAAAATGAAATTGCAGCGTTTTTTGATAACCACGTCAAAATTTTTGATTCGGCACAAGTAGTTGCTCAAAAATTGAAATGGGTTTTGGAAAAGGAAAAAATTGCCGGCAAAAAGAAAACAGCTGCCAATGTCTTTTACGTTTCCGATTACACCAAATCCTTTGAAAAAAGCACGAAGATTTTTTTTAAAGACAAAATTAAATTGGGAAAGATGAATCTTTGGAAAAGCAGGAAGTAGAAAGTAGAAAGCGACACTCGTTCTTCCGGACGTCTACTTTCTACTTTCTACTTCCTACTTATTTCAATTTTTTATTTCCTTTATGTCTTTTCTTATCCCGTAACGTTTTCTTCTCTAAATTTTTCTTCAACGCTTTTTCCAGGTCAACCCCGGTTTGATTGGCAAGACATATCAGTACAAACAACACATCCGCCATTTCATCTTCCAAAGAATATTTTTTATCGGATTTTTTAAAAGATTGTTCTCCATATTTCCGTGCTATGATGCGCGCCAACTCTCCCACTTCTTCCACCAGCAAAGCCATATTTGTAAGCTCATTAAAATAACGAACCCCATGTTTCTTAATCCAAAGATCAATCGTTTTTTGTGCTTCTGATATTTTCATGGTTATGATGTTATTTATATATTCCAAATTTTAAAAATTTGGAATATATTATTCTTTGTTTTTAGAATCAATAATTATAGTAACAGGTCCGTTATTAATCAAGGCAACTTTCATATCAGCGCCAAATTCCCCGGTATAAATCTTTTTATTCATCTCCTTTTCCATTTGAGTAATAAATTTTTCATATAAAGGAATTGCTATTTCAGGCTTTGCAGCTTTAATGTAAGAAGGCCGGTTTCCTTTTTTTGTAGATGCATGCAAAGTGAACTGGCTGATGAGCAAAATGTCTCCGTTCTTTTCCTTGACAGAAAGATTCATTACTCCATTTTCATCATCAAAGATCCTGAGGTTTGAAATTTTGGCGCAAAGCCATTCAATGTCTTCCACACCATCGGCATCTTCAATTCCCAATAAAATCAATAACCCATTTTGAATTCCTGCCTGCCGGACAGGCAGGGATGATTTTATTTCAGCGTTTATTTTCACGGATGCTTCCGAAACTCTTTGAATTACTGCTCTCAAAACGATTGTTTATTTATAAAAATCCTGGTTATGGAAAATACTCACATAGCTTGCATAACGCGATTCACTTATTGCACCTTCTTCCAACCCTTTTAACACAGCGCAATTTTTTTCACTAATGTGAGAACAATTACTGAATTTACAATTTTTGCTCAGGGCAAACAGTTCCGGAAAGTAATGCGAGACTTCGGCAGGATTAAATTCAAGCACACCAAATTCTCGGATGCCGGGCGTGTCAATAATAAATCCGTGCCTGTCCGGCAGGCAGGCGTCATCGGGCAATTGATGCATTTCTGCAAAAGTTGTGGTGTGAGTTCCTTTCGAATGCGCTTCGGAAATGACAGCTGTTTTCAAATTCAAATTTGGAACCAGCGTATTTATCAACGTTGATTTTCCCACTCCGCTGTGCCCCGAAAATAAAGTGACTTTATTTTTTAAAACAGATTTTAATTCAGCAAGCGTTTTTTCATCCGTTGCCGAAACAACAAAACATTGATAACCGATTTGTTCGTAAAGTTTTTTCAAATCCGTTACATATTTTTTTATTTCCTCATCATACAAATCTTTTTTATTGAAAATAATTCCACCGGGTATTGAGTACGCTTCGGCAGTGGCAAGAAAACGGTCAATAAAGCCTGTTGAAGTTCGCGGCAAAACAGGCGTTGCAACTACCAAAGCCAGATCCATATTGGTCGCAATGATTTGTGATGGGCGCGAAAGATTTACCGATTTGCGGATGATATAATTTTTACGCTCGTAAACATTCGTGATCATTCCGAAATCATTTCCCGGAGAAATTTCCACTTCTGCATAATCTCCTACTGCAATTGGATTGGTTGTTTCAATTCCTTTCAGGCGAAACAAGCCTTTTACTTTGCATGGATATTTAACTCCGTCCGCGTCCTGCACAGTATAATTGCTGCCCGTTGATTTTAAAACTAAAGCTTTCAAAATTGTTTTTGATAAAATAAATGATCCCTCCTCAGGAGGGACAAAGTTAAAAGTTCAGAGTTAAACAAAGGTTATTACTTTTGCAGAGAAGACTTTTAGTTTTTCTCCGAAAGGAGTCCTTTGAACAATCCGAAATTAAAAAGATGCCAGTTAAAGTATCCAGCGTTACCAAGGTTTACGGAAAACAAAAAGCGCTTGACCAGGTGAGCTTTGAAGTAAACACTAGCCAGGTAATAGGTTTCCTCGGACCTAACGGTGCAGGAAAATCAACGATGATGAAAATCATTTGCTGTTTTATTCCGCAAACTCTTGGCGATGTTTCCGTAAATGGCCATGACACTTTAGAACAATCCGTGGAGGTTCGCAGGATTGTCGGTTATTTGCCCGAGCATAATCCGCTTTATCTCGACATGTATGTAAAAGAATATCTTGCATTCATTGCAGGAATGCACAAAATGCAAAAAGATAAAATTGAAAAACGTGTTGCCGAAATGATTGAAATTACAGGTCTCGGATTGGAGCAGCGCAAAAAAATAGGTGCGTTGTCAAGAGGTTACCGCCAGCGTGTTGGGCTTGCCCAGGCAATGATTCATGAACCTGATGTTTTAATTCTTGATGAGCCCACATCCGGTCTTGATCCTAACCAACTGATCGAAATAAGAAATCTTATTAAAAATATCGGCAAAGAAAAAACTGTGATTCTTTCTACTCATATTATGCAGGAAGTGGAGGCAATTTGTAATCGTGTCATCATTATCAACAAAGGAAAAATTATTGCTGACGATGATACGGCCGTCCTTCAGCAAAGAATGGAAAAAGAAAAAGTATTTATTGTTGAATTCAATAAACCTGTTTCCAGATCCGAATTGGAAAAAATTAACGGGGTTGCTTCCGCAGAAAATGCAGGAAATAATGAATGGAAAATAAAATCAAAAGACAATGAAGACCTCCGTCCCCATCTTTTCCAGTATGCTGTGGACAACCAGCTCACTGTTCTCAAATTAAACATGGAAGAATATAGTCTTGAGGAAGTTTTTCATAAATTAACTTTAGAAAATTAGTTTCCTCTTTTGACTTAAATTCCTACCTTTGCCGTCCCAAAAAATCGTAAATCGCTCCGAAGGTGTCCCTTCGGGATAAATCGTAAATCCCAAATTAACATGTCATATTTATTCACTTCCGAATCTGTATCAGAAGGTCATCCTGATAAAGTGGCTGATCAAATCTCTGATGCTTTAATTGATAACTTTCTTGCCTTCGACCCTAACTCTAAAGTAGCTTGCGAAACGCTGGTTACTACAGGCCAGGTTGTTTTAGCAGGAGAAGTTAAATCAAAAACATATCTTGATGTTCAGAAGATTGCCCGTGATGTAATTTCTAAAATCGGTTACACGAAAAGTGAATATATGTTTGAAGCAAATTCATGCGGTGTATTTTCTGCGATTCACGAACAATCAAGCGATATTAACCAGGGAGTTGTTCGCAAGAAAAAAGAAGAGCAGGGCGCTGGCGACCAGGGTATGATGTTCGGCTATGCCTGCAATGAAACAGAAGATTACATGCCGCTCACGCTTGATCTGGCTCACAAGCTTTTGATTGAGCTTGCAGTAATCCGCAGGGAAAAAAACAAACAAATGTTTTATTTACGCCCTGATGCAAAATCGCAGGTTACCCTGGAATATGATGATAACAATCAGCCCGCAAGAATAGAAGCGATTGTGATTTCCACGCAGCATGATGATTTTGATACGGAATCTAAAATGCAGGAACGGATAAAAAAAGATGTGATTAATATTTTAATACCTCGGGTAAAAGCAAAATATCCGAAACATAAGCATCTTTTCAATAACCAGATCAAATATCACGTAAACCCGACCGGTAAATTTGTAATCGGTGGTCCGCATGGAGATACAGGAGTTACCGGAAGAAAAATTATTGTAGACACTTATGGAGGAAAAGGCGCTCATGGCGGTGGTGCATTTTCAGGAAAAGATCCTTCCAAAGTAGACCGTTCCGCAGCTTATGCCACACGTCATATAGCAAAAAATTTAGTGGCTGCCGGTATTTGCGATGAAGTGCTTGTGCAGGTGTCTTATGCAATCGGTGTTGCGGAACCTATGGGGATTTATGTGAACACTTACGGCACTTCCAAAATAAACATGACGGACGGAGAAATTGCAAAAAAAGTGGAATCCATTTTTGACATGCGTCCTTACTTTATTGAAAGCAGGCTCAAGCTTCGCAATCCTATTTATTCTGAAACCGCGGCTTACGGTCACATGGGACGCAAAAGTGAAACCGTTACAAA
>DATEMK010000570.1:0-2528 GCA_035275625.1 Bacteroidia bacterium | reverse complement strand
ATTTAATTGAATATTCACAGACCGGGTATGTGGCGACAGGCGTCCAATATCAAAGCCAGCAAAATGGCGATGCATATATATTGCGTACCGATGCATCCGGTAACCAGCTATGGGCAAAAACTTTTGGCGATACTTTGTTTCAGCAGGCTTTGGGTGTAAAAGAAGGTGATGGCGGAGATCTTTTTGTGGCAGGAACCACGCGTTCGCAAGTCACTTTAAATAACCAGATTTTCGTATTAAAAACGGACAGCCTGGGTGATACCAAATGGCTAAAAACTTTTGCCGGAGGAAATTATACCCAGTGTAACGTTCTTGAGAAGGCAGCAGGTGGATTTCTCATTGGCGGAACAACTACATCATCCATCTCATCCTCTGAAGATGCCTGCCTTTTAAAAATTGATTCCGCAGGAACAATTCTATGGAATAAAATATACCAGGTAAACGCTAATACAGAAATTGTGGAGGCAGTAAAAGAGCTGCCGGACGGCTCCATACTTTTTGCAGGCTATTCCATGCCGCCAGGTTCTTCCGCCACTCCCGGATTTCTTGCAAAAACTGATAGCGCGGGCAATTTGTTGTGGTGGCATTTTTATACAAACGGACGTGTCATTATTCATAGTCTTGATGTTTTGCAGGATGGTTCGGTGATGATGTGCGGTGAAGGAGGAAATTTTCAAATAATTTTATTGAAAGCGGATGCCGCAGGAAATTTTGAATGGGCAAAAGTATATGGCATTAATGGTCCGGATGGCTTTTTTGACATGAGAGCGTTCGCTGATGGGAATGTACTTTTAAGTGGCGCTTCTTTTATTGCTTCTTTTCCAAATATCGGGTACGACATGGCTTTAATAAAATGCGATACAGCAGGAACTATTTTATGGACAAAAAATTTCGCAGGAAATTATAATGACCAGTGTTACGGGTTAATTGTTTGCAGCGATGGCGGCTTTGCCATTTGTGGTCAGACAGACAACAACTCGTCCTCCCTGGTCATCCCCGGTATTCCACACATAGTTAAAACTGACAACACAGGGTTTTCAGGCTGCAATGAAACCATCAGGAACTATTCTTCAGCAAATATTGTTTTAAATGATTCGGCAGTTGCCGTTGCGTCATCATCCAATTTTTCTTCCTCATTCATAAACTTCCCTTCCAACAATGCCGGTACGGATTCAACGCTTTGCCTGGCAACAGGAATTGAAAATGAAAAGTATCCTGGCGAAAAAATCAGTTATTACCCTAACCCGGTTGAGGAAATTTTAAATGTAGCCTGTTCAGAACCTGTCAGAAATTCTGTCTTGGAAATTTATGATGCATTTGGAAAAAAGGTTTTTACATCACCTATGACTCAGCAGCTCACCAATAGTTTTAATTTAAGCATTCTTTCAACGGGTATTTATTTTCTGAAAATCAGGAACGGAAAAGATGATGTCATCGGTAAAATAATAAAACTTTAATTATTATTACTCTGGCACTCACTCTGTTTTCACAAGTCTCATAACTTTTTTATTTTCTCCGCAAATTATTTCAGCAGAATAAATTCCGGGAGTTAACTGCGGATTCCCGATAGTAAATTGTGAATTGTGAATGGCTTCTGATAAAACCAATTTTCCAATCACATCATAAATGTTAACCGAAATCTTTTCATTTCCTGCATTTGAAATTTCAAAAACAAAATCTCCCGAAGAAGGATTAGGATAAACTGTCACATCAAAATTGTTATTATCTGCTTCTTCCTCCCTGCAATTAAACCCGATGGTCAGTGTCTTGTTAGTTCCTGCTCCGCAGGCATTATTCGCTTTCACATTCAGGTTACCTGAAGTGCTTCCGAAGTTTACTGTTACCGAAGTGGATGTTGTTGTTAACGTTGTCCCTGAAGAGGTGACCACTCCATCTGAAATATGCGAACCGGTCATGCCTGTCCAGGTGTAAGAGGTGGCAGTGGGAATCGCAGCAATGGAATACGGAACACCAAACTGGTTAGCACAAACCAATGTAGGTCCGGTGATAGAAGCAGGAGTGGCAGGGGTCCCCTTTACAGTAAGTGTTTTTGCCGCACTGCTGCCGCATGTATTGTTTGCAGTAACGCTCACTGTACCCGAGGTAAATGCCGGAAAAGAAATGCTTGCCGATGTTCCGCTGGGTGTTACAACTGCGCCAGCTATATTAGTGGTCCATGTATAAGATGTTGCGTAAGCTACAGCAACTATGCTATAGGTGGCTGTTGCATTGCAATTACCAAAACCCGGCCCGGTGATGGTACCTGGTGTGGCAGGTTTGGAGGAAATGGATAATGTCCTCAGGGCGCTTGTTCCGCAGGCATTGGATCCCGAAACGGTAAGTGAGCCGGATGTAAATAAAGCGGAGAAACTAACAGATACCGAATTGGTGCCCTGGCCGGTGGCAATGGATGCATTGGCAGGTGCCGTCCAGTTATAAGTAACACCGGCTACATTTGTTACAGAATAGGTGCCTGTAGTTCCGGCACACACAGCGCTCGATGCTCCGCTGATTACTGAAGGTGTGGC
>DATEMK010000569.1:0-4780 GCA_035275625.1 Bacteroidia bacterium | reverse complement strand
AAAAGTTTTGAAGATATGCTTGCGTATGTGGATGAAAACGGAAGAATTACTTCCACTCCTCCGGATCCAATGAAAAAGAAAACAATAATAGCTGATGACATACAAATCGGAGTTCCAAAACGGGCAGAAGTTGAACCCGGTGAACTTATCAGGAAAGGAACAGTCACTTTTTTTAATGATTCAAAAGGGTACGGATTCATCAGAGATTTAGACACACAGGAAAGTATTTTTGTTCATATAAATGGGTTAGTAAACCCGATAAAGGAAAATGACCGTGTAACTTTTGAGGTTGAAATGGGACAAAAGGGACCTAATGCTGTTAATGTAAAAATCAGTTAGGCAAAAATTTTAGCCGCATAAATTTGAATCCTGTATGGAAAAAATGAGCTTTGATGATTATGTAGTTAAACGCTATAATGATCAAATGAACTACTATGACAAAGCTGCATCTAAGTATCAAAAGAGATATAAATTATTTCAGTGGATCCTGATTATTCTTTCGGCAATTACGCCTGTACTGGCTGCTCTTAACGGTATGAGCTGGTCGCACGATGACAAATCGAATACAGTGGGTACCCAGTTCGTTCAGATGATTGTTGTGGTTGTTTCATCTGTGGTGGCTATTTTGACTTCAGGATTGAAGACTTTTCAATACCAGGATTTGTGGGTCACATACCGGACCACAAATGAACAATTAAAACCCGAATTTTATTATTATGAATTCAGTATCGGGCCCTATGGCGCACCCGGTGTTGACAAAGAATCAATCTTTGTTTCTCGTGTAGAAGCCATTTTAAATAAAGAACACGTTCAATGGCCCCCTGCAAAAAATCTGCAGGACGAACAAAACAAACAAAAATCTTCAGAGAATGATCATTCCGAAGATCCGAAAAACCCGGAAAAATAATTTCTGTTTTTCAACTTCACCGGAGTAATGAAAAATGTTTTTTGTTCTTTAACCCGGGTTTCATTCTTAAACTATGTTCTGAACAGTACTTTTTTCTCCTAATTTCCATATCTTTACCAATTAAAAACAGGCGTTCGCCAAAAAAAATTTGCGTAATAGGTATTAAGTTCCTACCTTCGCTTCCTGCTCCAGAAAAGCGTTTCAGCGATTAACACTAATTTATTAACCCTTTTCAATAAATTTATTAAGACTCAGTGTCCAAAGTTCCGGGTTCAAGTTATCCGGATAAATTATTGTCTTCTGAAATTAAACATTAAAACTTAAAACATAATTAAATCCCATAAACAATGAAAAAAACAATTACGACTCTCTTCGCTCTGATCATGTTGCAACTGAGCTTTGGGCAAACATCACGAGTAGTGACCGGTAATGGTCCTAATGAGAATAGTGACATTCAGGCTTTATTGAAGAGCTACGAAAAGAAAATTTATTTTACCCAAAACCAGGGACAATTTAATCCTGCGGTTCTTTACAGGGCTGATTTTCCGCTCGGGCAGGCAGTAGTAACTAAAGAGGGCATTGTTGTTTCCACTTACGATCCTGCTATGATGCACGCACGCCAGGAGGAAGGTGAACAGGTGGAGCTGGACATTCAGAATGGCAAACCCTGGCATCCCATTTCAGGAAGGATGAAAGGTCATTCATGGAGAATGAACTTCCTCAACTCTTCTCCTTCTATGAGCATTGAAGCAAAGCAGCGCCATTCGGATACATATAATTATTTTTCCAATGGAGTAAAACTTAGCAGCGTAAGCAACTACGGTGAGATATGGTATAACAACGTATATGATAACGTGGATGTGCGTTACTATCCTTCAATCGAAGGCATGCTTGAGTACGACATTGTTTGCAAACCCGGTTTCAATAACAAAAACATATCCGTAAAATTTGATGGTATTGAAAAGATGAAAGTGCTTCCGAACGGTCATCTGGTTTTGCAAACCAGTGTGGGAGAGGTTGATTTTCCGGCACCCATTGCTTACCAGAAAATGGGAGGGGTGGAGAAAGGCGTGACTGCACGTTATGTTATATCAGGCAACGAAATTAGTTTTAAGTTAGGTGATTACGATGCGACACAACCTCTTATTATTGACCCGATAGCATTGCGCTGGGCAACGTGGGTAAACACCAACTCAAGCGGTGATAATCACGGTCACTGTATATGGGTGGACCAGGCTGACGGAGCCATTTATGTTGTGGCACGCGTAGTAGGAACTACCGACCAGATTACGGTTGGCGCTTTCGATGTTTCGGCAAACGGAAACCTTGAAACCATTATTGGAAAATATCTTGAGCCTGCTGCAATAGGAGGAAGCGGAACACGCGTATGGCAAACATATATTGGCGGAAGCGGTGATGAAAATCCCTATGCCATGGAACAGGGCCCTGACAGCAACCTTTACATTACCGGATACACCTCAAGCACTAACTTTCCACTTATTGGCGGTTCAGAATTCAGCGGGGCGAGCATTGATCATCGTACCCAAACAACAGATAATATTTTCATAATGAAAATAACCAGGGATGGACAGTCAATCAAAAGTTCTGTAATTGGCGGAAACGGAGATGACGGATCGTTTGATCTTCGTATTGATAATTCGGGTGACATAGTTATTTGCGGAAACACACAAAGCACCAACCTTTTAACCCAATTACCGGGTACCGGTGCTGTCAATGCAAACAATGGAAATATTGACGGAATAGTTTTTAAAATAAATTCTGATCTTTCAGCCGTTTCCTGGGTAAAAAACTATGGAGGAAGCGGAATTGATCAGCCTACTATCATGGTTCAAAATAATTCAACAGGTGAAATTTACGTGGGCGGATATACAACTTCCACCAATTTTCCAACTACAATTCCGCGTCAAGCAACCAGGAACGGATCCCAAGCTGGTTTTCTTCAAAAGCTTAATTCATCAGGAACTACACTCTGGTCTTCTTATTTCCAATCAGCTTCAGGAAGTACTGCTTCTATCTTATGCATGGAGTTCAACACCACAAAAAACCAATTATACTTTGGAGGTATTACAAATGGTTTAGTAGCCGCTAACATAGGTCATGTGGGAGTTTATGACAGCACTTACAATGCAGGTACTAATGATTTTTTCGTTTGCCGGATGGATACCAACCAGAATTTTGTGGCTGCCACTTACCTCGGTGGTTCTTTAAACGAAGTAAACATGATGGGTTTGAATACTGATCTTAATAACGATGTATATGTATTCGGCTATACCAATAGTACTAACTTTCCTGTTTCAGCTCTTCCTAATACTCCGCTTCAAACCAGTAATTTAGGTCAAAATGACAAAGTGTTTCTTAAACTGAATTCTACTTTATCCACCCTTGTTTTCAGCACCTACTACGGTGGCAGTAATGATGATTATGATCCTGTGGGAGAACGCGGAATTAAATTCTCCAACTGTCGTATATACACTATAGTCACTTCCATCTCTAACAATATTCCATTAACAGTGGGTGCGCTGAATACTTCAAGGATAAGTACGACCCCTTATGAGCCGGGATTAGTTGTATGGGCAAACCCTCCGGATCTTGTTAACAATACAATAAATGATGATCAGACCATTTGTGCAGGAGCAACTCCCCAGGATATCACAGGTTCAGTTCCGAATTATTCCTTACCCACAATAACCAGGAATGGAACTACTTCAACTTATCCTGCACTTGCCTCAGCAGCAACGTATCAATGGCAAACGAGCACTGATAGTGTAAACTGGAGCAATATGCCCGGACAAACAGGACAGAATCTTTCAGGCGCTGCTATCGGCCCCTTATTTGCAAAAACTTTTTTCAGAAGAATTATTGGTGGTGATGCATGTATCCTTGCAGGTGCAGCCGACCAGGTGGTTACTGTAAAAATAATCACTGTAACAGGTGTTGTAAATGGTGTAAATTGTAATAGTACCGGTAATGGTTCAATTACTGCAAACTCTGACGGTGTAGCTCCTTTCGGTTACCTATGGAGCAACGGACAAACTACTCAAACAGCAACCAATCTCACAACGGGAACATATACAGTGACCGTTACTGATGCGGGGAATTGTACCGCTACGGCTTCATTTAATATTACAGTTAATCCAAGCCCTGCAACACCAACTATCACTGGTAATTTAGTAATTTGCCAGGGAAGCCCGACTACACTCGATGCCGGGGCAGGATATTCGGGTTATTCCTGGTCAACCGGAGCAACAACACAAACAATCAGCGTAAACACTGCAGCAACATGGACTGTGACAGTTACTGCTGCAAATGGCTGTACTGCATCAGCATCCGCTACAACGACAGCCAATACAAATCCCACACCTTCTGTTACCGGCACTCTTGCTTTTTGCCAGGGATCATCCACGCAATTATGTACCCAGGTATTTTCGGGTTATTCGTGGAGCACAGGAGCAACTACACAATGTGTTACAATAAATACAGCCGGAACGTGGACAGTAACCGTGACAGATGGAAACGGATGTTCAGGCAGCGCTTCTGCAACAACTTCAACTAATTCGCTTCCTTCTTCAACTATTACAGGCAGCGGTTCTGTTTGTTCAGGTTCTTCTACACAGTGGTGTGCACCTTCGGGACTTTCAGGTTATCTATGGAGCACAGGTGCAACTACACAATGTATAACTGTTGCTTCAGCAGGAACTTTTACAGTTACTGTTTCTGATCAGAATGGTTGTTCAAGTAGTTCGAGCAAATCGCTTACTGTTAATTCGCTTCCTTCTTCAACTATTACAGGCAGCGGTTCTGTTTGTTCAGGTTCTTCTACACAGTGGTGTGCACCTTCAGGACTTTCAGGTT
>DATEMK010000568.1:0-14993 GCA_035275625.1 Bacteroidia bacterium | reverse complement strand
GTTTAATTGTTTACCCTGTGCGTCTGTGACAATTAATACTGCTGTTTTTATATTATCCGGTAATTTATAGTTTATTGTTAAAATGCCGTGGTTTATTGCAGGATTTGGAAAAAGGTTCATTTCCGCATTTTCACCCATAATATTATTAGAGGCAATACTGGTAGAAAAAGTTCCGGGAAGAGAAAAAACCTCCGCTGTTCCGTCTATATTGCTTAAAATCATTTTTGTCCCGTTAACAGTATTGTAAATAGGGTAATATTGATTGTGAAAATTGAATTTTACGAGAGGCGCTGCTGAATCAGAAAATAGTATAGAACCATTTTCTTTGACAATTTGTGTAATGGCTCTGTTGGAAGTAGTGTTATAATAATACCGGTTAAAAGTGTACAGGAATTCAATGGCCGGATCGGGATCAAAAAGTTGCTGTGAAATATACATGACCGAACTGCCAATTTCGTCCTCATACGGATACTCTCCGATGCTGTTGTACACATTGGAGTAGTCAATTGTTTTAAATAGCGTGTGGTTTAAATTATAGAAGTATAAATGCCGGCTGACCTTGTCTATATCCACGTATTTTTCTCCGTCAATTTCAAGGTTCACAAGGTATAAATAATTACACCCAAATGCATTTCCCGATGGATATCCGGGTGTTAATTCCACCTTAAAGTATCCCGAGTTCGGATACACATGTTCAAGAGAAATTTGTGCATGGGTGTTTAAATAAATTACGGCTGCGAGAGCAGTCCAGGCGAATTTTCTTTTCATTTTGCAGTGAGTTTACAATTAGAATTTTTATTTAAAATTTTGAATTATCCTGATTAATAAAGCAAAATTGCAGTTAAGATGCATTAAAGCAAAACTAAATTTTTATATTTCTTACGTGCCCGGCAGATAAAAAACAATAGTAAAATTGAGCAGTAAAGGGGAATATTCTCCCAGCCAAATATACGTGTTCACCTCCGTTGCCAGGCACAAATCCGGAAATTACATAAATGATGTAATGGAAACTTGTTGATGTCTCTGATCATTGTCCCGTACACAACACCAATAAGGGCGCAAAAAAACCGGCATGCATTGATAAATTAAATTAAAAACTTTATTTTCGTCTCTGAATTTTCAAAAAAATGGGGAGGCTCAGAAAGTATACAATACTCTTGTAAAAAAATAATGTTCAATAATGCCTTTAAATAACTGGATTACGGTTGAAAAAATAGACAGCATTGCATCCCTTGCTGATCCCGTTATACGCAATTTACAAATTACACAATGTTACTGCATGCTCTTCACCGTGTTTGCAAACCGGATGGGCGAGGGCGCCAACTGGTGTACATTCGCCACGTGGGCATCCAAACAAGCAGGACAAACCATAAGGCGCGAAGACTTGCAGCGTTCTCTTGAAAACCTGGTGAAAAATAAAACCGGCATGGAGGCCGAATTATCGCTGGTTGTTGACCTTGCTTTGAAAGCAGGGGCAAAGCTTAGTCATGATATTATTCGCAAAGATGTACTGACTGCCCTTATAAACTCAGCAGCCTCTCAGGCCGGTAATGCAGTAGCACGCGGAAATAAAAAAGTGTTTGAAGAAATTGCGCGGGAGTTTTCCCTGTTTATAAATGCATGCTGCGGTGATGCCGTTTACGAACAAAAAAACATTGACAGCTTCTGTGCGCACCTGGGCACCGGACCTCCGCCATCAGGACAGGAATATCTCCGAAGGGGTTTCAGCGCATATTACACTGCTTTTTTTGAAAGCGACCCCGTTAAGAAAACTCAATTAAACCTGTTTGCAAATCTTTGTGTCGGCTTTCATGAGCAAACCCGCCTGCAGCCTGAAATTGCCGAAGCGCTGAATGCATCATTGCCTCCCCTGAAGGAAATAAAAAGCAAACTTTCAGATCAGTTATTTCCTGGCCTGGGTTTATGGACAAGACTACTCTTGTTCTTGCAATCTCTTTTTCGCATAACTACTTTATTTGACAAAGCCATTGAATCACTGGTGCAACGAATGCAAATGGATTTTCGCAAGGTAATTACAGCGCACATGATGACACTGACATTGCCCCCTGGTAAATGCATGCAGTTAGGCAGCGATTTGTCAATGCCCTACCCTGAAAATTTAATTCATCTTGCCTATCCTGATCTTCTTGATTTGCTCACCAAAGTTGACCCCTCCACCGACAGTACTGTTGAAAGCGGTGCAACCGACTGGGCTAACCTTGCTGAGCGCATGCATTATATTGCCGACCTGTTTCGCTGCTGTCACGATTACAAAAATCTTTTTGATAATGCATTTACTACCGTACAAACAGAAGCAATTATGAACGGTACCGTTCCCGCAGGGAAATTGTAAAGGCGCTGGAATTCCGAATATCATTCGGAGTGGTTCTTAATTATTTAAAAGGTTTAAAATACTTTGTTTTCGTCTCCGAAGTTTCCACCTCCCGAAAAACAACTGTGCGCATACCTTACCCTTTAGGGGTCCTGGGGGTATGCGGAAGCCTGCTCTGCATTCTTAAATTAAATTAAATACTTTGTTTTCGTCTCCTGTTACCTTAATAAGCAGACACAAAAAGGAGCTCGATAATTAACACCAATTTTATATATTTTTGCTGCTATGAAAACACGTAAACTATCACAATTGACACAAGTAAGACACCGGTGTAATTCTATTATACTCGCTGTGCTTGCCATCCTGTTTTTTGAAGGCTGCACTTCGGAAACATTATTCCAATCTGATTTTGATGGTACTCCTGCCGGGCAACCTCCCGCACTCACACAGAAAAAAGGAACTGTAAAATTGGACGGCCCCGCGGGCAGTGTGAAAGTAATTGATCCGCCTGTCACCCCTTCAGGGAAATGGGTAAATATCACACGTCCCAATAATCCGGCCGTTGTAACAGGGCTTCAGTGTAACTTTTCCAGGTTCGCGGGTGATGGCAAATATGTATTTTCCACCTATCTTTTTATACCTGCGGGAAGCGGACTTGCCTCTATTCAGTTTGAGGAGTTTGGCCAGCCAATAGGTACACTAACAAGTTTTTTGCATCTTGATTTTATGGAAAACAACAAGGTCCGGCTGGATGATAATGAGGGGACTGAATTCGGTACTTTTCCGCGCGACCAGGTTTTTATAGTCCAGGTAACCCTTGATATTAATGCTGCAACGCAAACAGCACATATTGTTCTATCCGGGGCGGATGCGTCAGGGGAAAAAGATTATACTATTCTTTCTCCATTCCGTGCAGCGTCACATCAATTCGGAGCGGTGAGGCTATGGCAGGGCTTCCCATGGTTAGGCGGTTTTGATGCTACTAATATTTTGGTAACACTTAAATAAAATCCGCTGGCGGATATGCCGCGACAATCAATGTAATTATACTATTTTAATCTTAATTTACTGTCTTCAATTTCACGTGCGGTTTGTATTGCTTTCTTCCGCAAACCACTGCAAAAAAACTTTGTGTCAGAGTCCCGAAAACGGAGACTCTTCCGGGTACAAAATATTAAATAACTTTTGCTTTTTGTCTTTGAAATTTCAGTGTCCCAAAAGGGAGACACTGAAAGTACATCAAGCTGAGTCCCCGAAATTAGACTCAGCAGGTACTCAATAAAAAAAGCAACCGGGTTAGTGGCACCAACAAAATTATTATTGGTAAATCCACAATTCCCGGTTGCACACCACGGAGGCAGGGAACCGCTGTGAATTTTAACCGGGGACAAATATAGGTTATCTACTTATAAGTTCCTATATTTTTCGCGTAATTATTTTAGTTCCTACTTTTTTTCTTCGCACAATGACTCCAAAAGAAGAAAAAGCCATTTTTAACAAAATTGGTACTCGCATTACTGAACTTCGTAAAGCTGCTGGTTATTCAAGCCAGGAAGATTTTGCTTATGATGCAAGCATTCCTCGCGCTCAATACGGTCGGTATGAAAAAGGTTCCAACATGACATTGACCAGCATTATTAGAATTATTAAATTTCATAAAATTACTCTTGAAGAGTTTTTTAAGGGAATTAAGTAGTTAAAAGGTGTGAAATTTCTGTACTCGACAGAGTCTCCTGTTTTTCACAGTGACTCTGTCGCATTAGATTTTCAAAAGTAAATTAATTTTTGCCTTAGTTTATACCTTCAACTGACACTTCAAATTATTTTTTTCCCGGCAGATACATTGTGTCATCCGGGTAAGCTGATAACAAACTCACTTCCTGTTCCGACTTCACTCTTCACCTCAATCTTTCCATTATGCTTTTCAATAATACTATAGCTGATGGAAAGGCCAAGGCCGGGCCCTTTACCCACATCTTTAGTAGTAAAAAAAGGATCGAATATTTTTTTCTTCACTTCATCGCTCATTCCTTTACCGGTATCTTTAATGGAAATTCTGACGTGATTATTTTCGGCCGAAGTTGAAATATAAATTTTTCCCTTCTCACCGATGGCATCTATAGCATTTGTAATCACATTGATAAAAACCTGGTTCAGTTGCCCGGGATAACATGTAAGCGGGGGAAGTGTTCCGTATGATTTTATAACGTCAATATTTTTTTCAGCAAGAAGGTTATTAATGAGGAGCAAAGTAGATTCAATGCCTTCAATGATGTTTGAATTTTTCTTTTCTCCTTCATCCAGCCGTGTAAAATTGCGGAGGCCCTTCACAATTTCTGTGGTACGGTGCGCGCCTTCCTCAATACCCTTAAGCAATTGTTTTGTTTCATCTATAGTATAATTCAGGTCATCTGTATTTACTTCTTTTTTTTGTATGAAAAAATCAACCAGTTCATTAAAGTTTCTTTTGAGCGAACTTATATTGGCGGTGACAAAATTGATGGGATTATTTATTTCATGTGCAACACCGGCTGTCAGTTGGCCGAGTGAAGCCATTTTTTCCTGCTGGATTAACTGTTGCTGCGATTCTTTTAATTCCCTTGTCCGTTCATTTACCTTTGTTTCAAGCATTACATTTTGTTCAAGAATCAGTTGTTCATTTTCCTTCAGTTGCTTTAATGTTTGCAGTTGCGCTTCCTCTTTTTCTTTCTTATAAATATTGATCCTGTTAGCCAGGGCAAATGAAAGCAGCAATGCTTCAATAGCTGAACTGATCTCCAGTGAATGAACCGTAATGGTGCTGGAAGGAATAATATCAAAATCTTTTAAAACAAAAATGACAACACCCAGCAGCAGAAAACTCCAGGCAAAAAGGAAAAACCTTGCAGGTTTGTACCCTTTTCGTAAAACCGCGATGGCAGCAATAAGAAAAATAATGATAAGCAGTAAAGAGACTATTTCAATAAAGATAGTCCCTGTCATAAAATTTCCTGTCAGCACAATAATAATTCCGGCAGAGAACAGTATAATTAACCCATTAAAAATTTTATGCATGAACGGGAAATTTTGCTTAATGTGCAAAAAGCTTTTTGCGAAAAGGACTCCCGAAATTCCAAGAAATGCAGAAATAATATCTTCATAACGATTGAACCAGGAATGATTGCTCCAGAGATATTCAAAAGCATATCCATTAAGCGAGGCGTTCAGCAGCGTCATGATAGCCACGTACAACACATAGAAAAGATAGGAAGTATCACGGACAGAGAAGTAAACAACCAGGTTGTAGAAGATGATCAGTACCATGATCCCGAAATAAATTCCCTGGATAAAATCAACCTTGTGATGCGCTTCAGAAAAACCCTTTAGTGTTCCTGCACAGATGGAAAATTGTGTTCCGCGGTTGTGACGGACACGCAAATAAAAAGTTTTAGGGTGGTCGGTTTTTCCGGATAATATGAAAAGATAATTATTGTTTCTTAATTCACGGCTGTTAAAATTTACATAAGCGCCTGACTTTTTTTCGGCAAAAGAATCCTGCGAAAAAGCTTCGTACACTGAAATGCTGTCAAGCGCTGTATTTGAAATTTCAAGATAACAGTCCTGGTTTGTGTTGTTCAGGAGACTGAATTCACACCACAGTGCAGCATCTGTCACGCCTATATTAATAATAGCTTGTTCGCTCAGGCGGAATTTTTTTCGGGTTTCCGGAACAAGGATGTCTTTAATGGAAAGCCGGTGAAGCTCATCCTCATACATCGTTATTTTATCACCGATGTTGTGAACATACCTGTCATTAAGAATTTCAATAACGGGCTGGGCAGTGCTGTTCAGGATAAGTACCGTACAGGCAAACAAAATTAATAAGGTCCTGTTCAGTTGCATAAATCCTGTTTTGAATTTCAAAGCATGGTACGTCAAATTCACGCCTGGCCGGAACGTTTTTATAACTTCGTAGCCCGGTAAACTTGCCTGGTCATAGCATCATATTCACGCTTTATTATAAAATCTATCCCGCTATTTAATAATTCATGCATTTTAATTTTTTCAAATCCGAGTTCATCCTTGCAGGTTGATGCAAGTGAGTAAGGCATGGAGTAAATGATGATGGTCAGATCTCTTGCCCTGTAAGCAGTATCGTTATAGATTCTTACACCATGCAGCCTGGTTAACAGTTGCCCGGTTTCGAGATCGCTGAATTGCGTATTTGCATTATATACATGCAGGACACGTATAAGCCCCCCAGCGAAATATCCCTTATTTTTAGTTATTGTCCATGCTGTATCCTGTGATTCCCATGAGTCATTCACAATAACATCAACGGTATCAACGGCATGAGATATTGCATAATCCACGGCAGCACGCAGAGGGACCACTTCGCGCAGCCCTCCGTCCACATAATCACATCCGTCTATATTCACATAAGACATAAAGACCGGTTCGTTGGCGGATGCCCATATCCAATTGATCATTCTTTCATAATCAGTTTCGTTATCACTGCTTCTTGTTTCAACCCGCCCGGTATTCATATTTGTAACAGCGACATTCAGCGAAAGGGAATCAGAAGAGTACCGGTTTTTTAAAGCCTGGAAATCACCGGCAGTAAAACCATTTTTTATCAGCTTTTTAAGGTTCTCCGATTCGCCAATCGTTGCTCTTCCGCAGATAAGACGCCATACTGCATTAAAAAATTTTAATTGCGTGGTAACAACACCATTTTTCTTTTTCACCTTAAAGGGATTACGGCTGAAAATAGATTCTTGTGTTACCCCTGTATAATACGATTTAAGAGAATCAAATTGCTGTAACAAAATCAGGGGGGCCATTATGCTTCCTGTGCTGGTCCCAAAAACTGCGCGGTAACCTCCTTCTGTGTTATAGAGCGATTCAGCAACTCCTACTCCCCATGCACCTCTTGCTCCTCCACCGCTTACAACTAATATTTTGTTGCCTGGTTTTTTATATGCATATTGCGCAAAGGCAGAAAGTGGTATTGACGAAATACAAATGAATGTAAGGGCTTTGAATAATTTTTGGGTCAGTTTCATTTGGTATAGTTTTCAAAACATATACGCCAACGTCACTCATGCAAGAACAAATGTAACATTTTTACTTATGAACAATGCATTAGTTTTTAAAAATTTAAACACAAAAAACAAAACCCCGCATTTGCGGAGTTCTATTTTGCAACTGGTTGGTATTTTTTCGCCCATCGGTTGTGTCACCACTACCGATGTAATTATATTATTTTAATCTTAATTAACCCTGTCCTTTTTGGTCTTCAAAGTTCTCCGAAAAGCTACTGTGCGTAAGCTCGCCCCTTTAGGGGCAGGGGATAGTGCAAGCCCGCCTTGCATTCTTAAATTAATTTAAAAACTTTATTTTCGTCTCCGAAGTTTCTGAGAACCAAAATGTACAGACTCCTAAGTTTATATAAAAAATTTATGGTTTTTCTCCCACGGCAACTACCATTTCACAAGGACCGGCAAAACCATTGCCTGATTCAAATTTTTGAAGTTCTTTCTCAATTTCTGTCCAAACAGTTGCCTTTTCCGCGTCAGATAAACTACTCAACATCTGATGCAACGCACCAAATGACTCCTTTTCAAACTGTACACATTCTTTTGCAGATGTGAGCATTAAGGGAGCGTCCACATACTCTGATTTTACATTTTTGAAGCCCGCTTGCGTAAACGCTTTTTCAATTACTCCTTCCGCACCTAAACTGAAAGGTCCCGGTTGTCCCGGTAAGGGAGGAGGCAGGTTTGCACGGTTGCGAATAATGGAAACAGGAACCGAGAAAAATTTATTTTTTTCCGGGGTGGAGTAGACTATAGCCGCTATTTTTCCGCCAGGTTTTAATACCCGCAACATTTCTTTTAATGCTTTTTGCTGATCGGGAAAATAGATAAGTCCCACTCTTGAAATAACAGCATCAAACTTTTCATCTTCAAGTGTGAGGTTTTCCCCATCCATTACTTTTGTCTCTATGTTATTTGCTCCGGCTTGTTGCGCCATTTGTTTAGCATATTCCAGTATGTTTGAGGAAATGTCAGTGGCTAATACGTAGCCTGATGCGCCAACTTTCTTTGCTGTTGTGATGGATTGTTCACCAGCCCCGGCTGCGATATCAAGAACATGATCCCCGTTTTTAATACCCGCCATCTCTAACATTTTTTCTGTTGCTTTACCAAGCCATTTATTTAGCGTGGGACTCCAGCGATACCACGCTGCCGCTGCTGCCTGCCACTGATCGTGGGTAGTGTTTTTGTATTTGACAGAGTCAAATTGAGAAACAGTTGGTTCCATAATATTAATTTTTTAGAATCAAATTTAATAAAAAAGTTTCAATTTTTTGGGGAGAGCATTTTCGCCATTGGTCGTGCCCGCACGAACAATGAAATTGAAAACACGATTCTCATCGCTCTCATCGCTCTCAGACACTTTTCCGGTTTGTAGAGACACAAACCATGGCGAAAAAAGGCAGATGTTTTGCTTTCGATTACACCTGTCAGGGGCGCGAAGGGCGCGACCTGACAGGATGTGGGCTTCATGAGAATTGTTCAATTATGTGGAAAAAGATACTTTTGTATCAAAAAAATATCATGCCCATAATCAATCAGCCTAAACTAAAACTTATATCAGATTTCCCGAAGGTTCCTGTAAGTGTATCCAATTTCAAAAAAGCTGTGATAACATTTAATACCGCCCTCCTTCCTTTGCAATACAGAGGTAGCATTTGCACCATAACTCTTTTTGAAGTGTTATCACCCGGTTCGAATATGAATTTGCAAAGAATTGGTGCCAGGAAAAAAAAGCTAACATCATCTTTGATTCAGAATATTACAACTGAGTTTCCTCAAAGCAATACATTTCCCGGACCTTCAGTGTTGCAGCATTTCTACATAGCCATCATACGCATAAAAGCAAAAACGGGGAGTTCATCTGAAATGGCTCCTACAAATATTGCTGAACTAGCGGCCGCTTCTCTTGTACCCATTTAATAAGGATTTGTCGCTAAATTCGTACACCTAAGTTGACTTCGCTTCGGGAGTTCAGACAATTAATTAAATTAAAAACTTTATTTTCATCTTATAAGAGCATTTGTGTACCTTCAGCGTCTTTTGATTCTGCGGAGACCTGAAGAAAGCGGAGATAAAAATAAACTTTTAGAATATTAAATAATTTTCACTTTGGGTCTTCAAAATTTCAGTGTCCCCAAAAGGGAGACACTGAAAGTACATCGGTTTCACAACTTTTCCTTTCTTAATCACTCCGTTTTTGTTTCTCAATTCGTAAAGATAAATTCAATTCATTTAAAATTTTACAGCTAACCCAAATTGAAGTACAGATTTGGCAATACCGCATTCAGCATAAGCACCAATCATTTTAGAAAACATAATTTTAATACCCACTGTTGTTTCAAGCCCAAAATGATTATTTTCATAAGTGATTTCGGCATCATTTGCCCAATTGAATTATGGCTGTTATAATCCCATTTTGCAGTTCGGTATCCCATTCCAAATCCTAAGTATGGGTCAATTCGGTCGTCACTTCCGAAATGCAAGTTGGCACGTATGAGGCCACTAAAACCGTTATAATCCTCATGTGAGTAATACTCAACTGTTCTCCCATTTTCATAATGACTATGATAAATATTTACTATAAAATTAAGATAAGCAAAATTAATTGCAATACCGAACTTATCAGTTATGCCATATTCATATTTACCATAAAAAGGTCCCTTGATATGTGCTGTGTGTTCAATGCCTTGCGCTTGAATAGGTTCTGGTACAATTATGAATCCATAACCAACTGTTGCGTATGATTTTTCTTTTTGAAAAACTTGCGCTTGTATTGGTTTGATTCTGCAAGCAACCAACAAAATGATTAAGCAACACAGTTTATTCATCGCGACAAAAAATAATCTGCATGTTATCTGCCGTTATACTCTCGGAACCATCCTTTCGCCTTTTGAAAGATGTCCTCTTTTCTCGGCTTGGGATTTCCGTCATGTGTTAATTTAGAATTGTAGTGATGCAAAAGTTCCATAGCGTATTCTTCCTGTTGTTCATTACCTTCCTGTAATTTTTGAATGTAGAGTTGAATATTATGATTCAAAACTCCATTAACTGAAATTGCATAATATTCGCTTCGCCCTTTTGGATTATTATTTTTATTAATTTCTGAGTTTCCATTTTCTGCAAAGTAATCAATATGGAAAATCTCAGGATTAATTTTTTTCATTCTTCTCGTTCCTCGTCTTTCGTTTCGCCAAGGATGTTCGTTTTTATAAAGTTGATTTATTAAAAATTTCTTGTTCCAAAGTGTCGGTTGATGGGACATTAAAAAATCAGAATTTAAATTGTCAACTTTTGCAATATTAAATCCTTCTATGAAATTAGAAGTTTGTATTGTTTTGTAAATATTAGAGCTGTGCAATTTGATAATTGGCCAGTTGTTAAATTGTGTCAAGTTGAAGATTTGTTCAAAAAAGTTATAGTTTACATTCTTATTGAGCCACATGTCCTCCTGAAAGAGTAAAACATATTCCTCCTTTATTTTCTCAGTCAACAAAAATATAAGTCGGTCTGACCATTCACCCTTGCCTGATTTGATATTGTTAAATCCTTTTATAGAGGTAGATTTTTCTTCTGTTGCAAAATAGTATTCGCATGGAATATTAAAATCCCAGTGGCGTGAAAAAAAATATTCAAAACCCTGATATAAGAATTCATATCTATCGCAACTATGAACAACCAAAGCAAAGTCTTTCATTCTTGAATTCAGTTTGAATTAGCACTGCCGTTTGTTCGGAGCGCAAATAATGGCAGATAACGAAGAAGGAGTTAAAGAAGTAAAATTTTTTTGGGTTTACTTGCACGCACTTTCATTAACCGTAAAAGTAAATAGAAACCACGAACCTTTCATTACCAAATAAAGCCCAAAAAAATTTTATTTCTTTTAACTTAACTGTTATCAGAATATCCCTACCTCCCAAAAAGCTAAAGTATTTATTTTTCTACAAATACAAAAATATTTCATACCTCCACGTGCGGAATTCCCTACCTTCAATCTTTGGTTTAAGATAACACGTTTTTCTATCCTCTTTGATGTCTCTTCTAATGATACTTTAATTTCACTTCCATTTCAATATCTCCCTCTCCGTAATAATCCTTTTTTTAATAGCGAGAATAATAAGCTCCCCCTGTGTTTCCGTTTTTGTTTTCTTAAGAATACTGGCGCGGTAGGTATGAATGGAGTCTGTTGAGAGATTCAATTTATCTGCAATAAACTTTACTGATTTTCCGCGAAGCATCCAGAACATCACCTCGTTTTCGCGGCCTGTAAATTCAACTCCTGCGTTTTCATACCTGTTTTCTTCGGCTGTTATCTCCAGGGCAACAATATCGCTTATGCATTTTGCGAGGTACGGTTTTTTTATTTCAAAACCCGATAAAAATTTTTTTGCTCATATACATCTCCCTGTTTCTCATTTGCAAAACGTAAACACCTGCTTTTAGTTCAGGTAAAATAATTTCACCATTTTCATTTCGCAATTCCGCTGTCAATATTTCTTTTCCTGTAATATCCATTAATTTAAAAACGGAAAATTTTTTTTCCGGGTTTGAAAAATTTATATATAAGCTATTATTTTCATGATTAAAATAAGCTGCAAATTGATTTGAAAAATTATTTTCTGTAATTCCTGTCGGTAAAAAATAGCTTGAAATAAAATTTGGCAGCCCGTAATAACTTTTTCCCGTTCCGAGGTTGACGGCATTATTGACATAACCGCATCCGGTTCCCAAAGTATTTGGCGAATTAATTCTTCCGAGATATTGATTCCCGCCTGTGCCGATATAGTGGGCGGCATAAATTTTTCCGTCAGGCGCAAGCTGCAGCGAAGCTCCGCCACCGCTGATGGTTCCAACCGTAACCCGTGAATTAATTATTGTTGCCGGGTTACCTGAGCTGAGATCGTATTGGTCAAGCCAATTAAAGCTGTCGGTGCAAACGTAAAGCCGGCTGCCGTCAGGCGAAAACTCCACTCCGTAAGCGCTGAGGAATTGCGGAATTTGCAGGAGGATGGGATTGGAAACAATGCCTGTAGAATTATTAAAATCAAGCAATTCAAAAAAGCCTGCAATGCGGACTCCGAGCGCAAGCTTATTTCCCAGCGGTGAAAATTTCATCTGGCCTATCGTGTTATCATCACTTCCTCCGTGAATGGAACCTGTGGTACTGGTGACAGGTGTGGCATTTACACCGGCTGCAGTAACGAGGTATGCGTAAAACATGCTGTCATTCCATCCGTGCGCCATTATCCAAATATCTGTTCCGTTTGCATGAAGTGTTCCGCAAAGTTTTTCCGTTGCAGTGGATAGCAATGGTGTGTTCTTGGTCGCTGCTATAATATCACCATTTCCGCTGTTTAAGTTCATATCTACTTCCGAATAATGTACTCCATCATTAGGAGGCGCCACATACTCTCCCGCGTCAGAAGTAAAAATAAAATAACGGTCTGTTGTTCCCGGCTTTTGAATAATAAGCGCAGACTGCGTGGATGAAATATGTCCGAGCAAACCGGTGCCGTTTGGCATCAGCTGGTGCAGCTTGTTGTAAACATTAACGCCATTGGTATAAAAAAGCAAATTTCCCGCAGCATCTGAAATGCTTGAACACCCTTCTTCGGTTATTAATGCCCCGTTATTTACGGCAACTGCAGAGCCGGAGGAAAAATCAAGTCCCCCTTGATTTCCAAAGTACCAGTGATAAGCCTGTTGCTGTGCTATTGTTTTGGCACTGAAAAAAATGAATAAGGTTAAAATGTAAAATTTGTTTTTCATTTAAGATGTTATGCAAACCGGTTTTGGATCGTAATATTAATAAATTTGCTGCATCAGCATAAATGAATCAGAAAAAATACTTTCAGCAATTTCAGTAATCAAAAATGATTTACAAAAAAAAATGCCTTTTAGCATTCATATTATTTTATTCCTCTGTATGTTTTGCACAGCAGAAAAATCCGGCTAAAGCCGGAAAGCTTGTGGTTTCCGAAATTAAGGACGGAGTGTATTTTACATTTGAACGGTTAAAACAAAATCAGCCTGACCTGCTTCCGGAAGATCTTTTTATATCTTATTACGACAGCACCTTCTCTCTCTGGCAGTGGTCGAATACAGCTAATCTTTATTACATTGATAAAAGCAATCAGCGTCAAACTTTAAGCCGCGATTCGATTTGGGGATTCAGTGAAAATGGAACACCTTACATTTGTCTTCACCAGCGTTTTCATAAAATCAGAACAGTAGGCGCTATTAGTTTGTTTACTGAATTTTATACTTCCCTGCGCGATCCCCTTTCCATCGTGGTGACAGATACAAAAGGAACTTCCGCAGAGCGTATTCTTGATTTTCAAACGGGTAATATCGGGGACTATAGTGTTGAGTTCTTCAGCTCTATACTTTCACGGGACGAGGAATTGTTCAGCCAATTCAGTGCGATTAAAAAAGAAAAAACCAAACGAAAAAAAACCTACTCTTTCCTGGAAAAATATAATAACAGGCACCCGCTATTTGAAAAATAATACCGGGATTTACCGGTTATGAAAATTTTTTAATTTCAAATGGCAGCTTCACTATTGTCTGGTAATCCTCCCCGGCTTCCATCATGTCTTCATCATCTTCTTCATAAAGCCAGGTTACGGTTACCTCGCTTTTAGCATCTTTTTGCAAAGGTTCCAGCTTCCGGAAAATATCAAGCAGGCATTTGGATGAACTCGTATTGAAATATTCCAGTTGAATAATGATGTTGGTTTTGTTTTTCGGATGCAATGCATACTCATCCAACCACGCATAAACAGGACGGTAGAACTCAATGGAATTTTCAGGAATTGATTTCCCTTTTAATTCCAGCACACCGTTATCATGCGAAAAACTTATATGCGGAGTTTTAACACCCTGTTCAATTATTAATTTTTCCATAGGTAATTTTCATTAAGAACAATTATTTTACAGTAACAGCCAAACTGAAAAAAGAATATTTATCAGAGACGTTGTGAAAATGGTAATTTATTTTATGGCCTGATTTACGGGCTATATCAATCATTCCGAGCCCTGCCCCGCCTTTTTCGGTCAATTCAGTTGAATTTAATTTGTCGAGATAATAAGCGCGTAATTCTTCTGCATTCATGCTGTTTACTTTATCAATTTTAGTTTTTAAAGTTTCAGCGGTTGAATTAAGAAGAAAGTTGCCCGTTATAATGCGGAAGCTGTTGTTTTCACCGCGTCCGATCATAAAAATTGAAGATCCGCCATTTTCATTTACTTCATTTTTCTCTTCAACCGTCATGGTTTCATTATGATGATAAAGATTCTGAAGGCACTCAATTAAAATGTGATAAAACTTTTTTTTCAATTGAGGCTGGTCCGGCTGCTGATCCAGCTTTGTTTCCATAATGCTGAATACGGATGAAAGCAAATCTTCGGTAATATCACCCTTAAATGAAAGGATGATATCATCCTGCTCTAAATCTTTGTATAACTTGTAAATATCAGGCATAAAGGGCTGAAAGATACTAAAAGATATTTTTATGAAACGCAAAATTAAAATTGATTTCCAAATCCGGAAGGTCTTATTTACTTTTGGAAGAAATTATTTT
>DATEMK010000567.1:0-8417 GCA_035275625.1 Bacteroidia bacterium | reverse complement strand
AATAAAAAAAATAATATTATGAGAAAATTATTACTGATTCCTTTAATTTTTTTCTTTTCCATATCTTATGGACAAGATACGGTAGTGCTGAAACACGAATACTTTACCAGCATATTTGTCGAAGATGCGCATATACCGGCTTTAGTAGAATATTATCTTACAGATGATATGCTTAAATGCGATGAACACCTCGAGAGAGGCAGATTTGCAAAAGACCCGCTATTGCCCGTTGCTACCAACCTTGACAAAGATTATACGGGCAGTGGTTACGACCGCGGGCATAACATGAGCTCAAAAAACAATGATTGCTTTGAGGACGCTATGAAAGAATGTTTTTACTTCTCCAACATGTTCCCTCAAACCCATAAGCTCAATGCCGGTGCATGGTATAAGCTTGAAGTAGCCGAGCGTGGATATGCGGAAGACCGTCAGGTAATTAAAGTTTTCATAGGCAGCCTGGGGGAAGTGAAAACCATAGGAAAAACCAACAAAATATCCGTTCCTGAATATTGCTGGAAAGTGATTTACTTCCCCGATACAAAAGAATATGAATGCTATATATTCCCTAATGATACGGCTAAACAAAAAGATTTTGCAACCTACAAGGTTGAGCTTACCGAAATAGAAAAGAAAAGTAAGATGAAGTTTAAAGCCGACAAGGTAAGCGTTTCATCCACCATCAATCAATATAAATAAGCAAATTCAAAATTTAAATACAAAAAGAAATGACACATTTAGAAATTCTGGACCTGATAGCAGGTCTTATATTTATTTATTTCCTGCTTAGCATTATCTGCAACTCGGTATTTGAAGCTGTTTCAGGAATGATGCGCCTCCGTGCAAAAATGCTCGAAAAATGGCTCACAGAGACTTTTAAATCCGGTGCTTCCCACTTTCTGAACAACAGTGTAGTTGACGGAGCTTCTAAAAAGGGAAACGCCAGCTCTTACATAAAGGCATCTGACTTTGCTGTCGCCCTCCTTCAGTTAATAAACAAAAAAGAGAAATTAGAAGAAATCACCAGGATACCCGAGAAATTGAGTGAAATAGAAGATGCGCTTAAATCAGCGGACATTATACCAAAAGATATCAGGAATGCACTGCTCGGGTTTGTTACAAAAGCAAAAACCATAACCGTAACCACGCAAGATCAAATTAAAACAGAGAATGAGCGCTTGCATGCCTTTATTGGTTATGTCGAAAACTGGTATGACAATATGATGGAGCGCCTCACCGGAAAGTATAAACGAAAGTCCATGTTAGGCACTTTTATTATAGCCTCTGCGGTAACCTTAGCCATTAATGCAGATACTATTTCTATTTCAAAGTACTTGTACTCCAATAAAGAAGCTTCAGCAAGATTGGCCCAGGCAGCTTACGATGAAGTTAACAAAGGAGAATATAAAAAAGATGTGGAAGCAATTGTTGCAGGAGAAACAGATACAATGAATACCGATGAAGATGATTATGCTGATGTTAATGGAGTGACGGCTGACACAGTCATAAACAATGTAAAAAAGGAGGCGGAAAAAATGCGGGAAATATATACGGTTCTTGGGTCCTACATTCCTATAGGATGGACTTGTGCAGAATTTAATGCGTTTAAACAGAATTACAAAAGTTTAAAAATTGCAGTACCTCTCTTTATTCTTTATAAGCTGCCCGGTTTGTTGCTTACCATTTTTGCAGTAATGCTTGGAGCTCCGTTCTGGTATGATGTACTTGGCAAAGTAGCAAATCTTCGCAGTTCACTGAAACCACCCGATAAAGAAAAGGAAAAGAAAAAATAATACCAGGGTATATTAAAATGCCTCCTGTACCGGTTGCCAAAAAATTAATAACGGCTTCAGGAAAATAAAAAATTAATTGCACAGACTCACTGTGCGGGAAAACAAAATATTTAGATTTACCGGCAGGTTTAATTTCACTGTACTTTCAGAGCACTGACCCGGCATGCCTGAAACTTTAAAAAATAAAAAAAGTATTCAACCGCTCCCGCGAACAAAAACTTCACAAAAACTAAAAAACCAAACTCCTATGGCCAAATACGGAAACATACTGACTGTCTATAACTGCACACCTGCACAGGTTGACCAGGTCAAGACTGCCTGTAACGCTAATGGCGTTATATCTGCAATAAAAGAAAACACCTTTTTTATTGAGACAACATCAAAAACAAATACCACTGACTTAATAAAAGCTATCACTTTATTAAATGCAGAGTTTATCTTCTTTCATAATAATATCAGTGACGGGTCAAAGGTGGAATCTAATAAAATTGAACCGGAGTTTATAGCCAGCGTAAATAAAATACTTTTTGAGTAGAGAAAAACCGCACTAACCGGCATGAAAAATAAAAAGAGTCTTCTGCTCATATTCTTTTCCGGAATTTGTCTAACTGCATCAGGGCAAAAAGATTTCAATCTATATACACAGGTTTATCCTATTGGCGATGACCCTAACATCCGCCTGATGACCAGTTACAGATCTGAGGAAAAAATACTTTTTGAAGCAAATCCCACTGTGCGATTCAGCCTTTATAATACCTTTATTAAAGGGCTTATGAATAATGCCCGCCATACACAAGCCTGGTATATTTCTGTAAGGCCTCAGTTCAGAATGTACACCGATAATTCATTGCCTGTAAGAACCCCTTCTTACCGCGTATTACTGGGAACACAGCATCTTTTCAGGTTACCCAATGCGAAACTTACAGGAAGAAAAGAACACTTCCTCGGTTTCTCCCTCGAAAGCGGGCATTACTCCAACGGGCAGGATGGTTGTGCATTTTCCGAAAAGTTCCAGGATGAAAGCACAGAGTGCGACAGCATTTACAATCTTATAAATTCCGAAACGGATTTATCGAGCATATTAAACCGCAGGAGCGGTAATTTTTCAACCAATTTAACCGAGCTAATAATTAATTACAGGAGATATGCAATAGATGATAATAATAAACCTTTAAAGGGTTATTCCATCCATTTAGGAATGGTGCTTTATCACGACAAGTTCCTCGGCATTGCAGATTTTGGCGGCTATTCTGATAACGACATTAAAATATACGGAAGATGGAGGTACCTTGCAGGAGTTGAATACATGCATGTATTTAAAAAAGGAGAAGGCACAAGAATATCGTTTAAGGAAAATTTGGAATTGATACAGGGTGCACATAAGCACGTGAAGCCTTTCAGAAGCGAAACAATTTTTACCTGGTATCCATTTATAAAATCAAAAGCATTAGGTTTTTTTATCTGTTATATATATGGTCATGACAACTATAATTTCCGGTTTATTGATTCGGGGCAGCAGGCTTGCTTCGGAATATCATGGACGCAGTTTCAACCCGTACAATTAACAAAGTAAAACCAACTTCCTGCCAGGGAATGATTACCCCGGCAGGTACTTAAATAAAAAAAATTGTGCAGAGTCCCGAAAACGGAGGCTCTTCGTGAACAAGAGAGACGCTGCAGGGAAAAGAGGAATTCATTAAATAAATTAATAAAAAAAAATCAAATGGCAAACGGAGAAAAAACATTAATTATTCATGGATACAGCGACTGTTCCGATTCTTTTGTAAAAATCAAAGAATTATTGAGCAGGAATAATACTCCTGCCGCTTCGATTTATTATGCCGACTATGTATCCCGGGAAGATAACCTCACATTCAATGATGTGATTGATGGTTTGAATGACCAGTTGTTTCAACAGGGATTTATTGGCAGTGACGGTACGAAAAAATGTGACCTGAACATAATAGTTCATTCTACAGGGGGACTTGTTATCCGTTATTGGATATATAAGTATTATGGACACCGGCCGGATCAATGCCCGGTAAAAAGAATTGTTATGCTGGCACCGGCAAACTTTGGTTCGCCACTCGCTGAGCGGGGAAAATCTTTTCTCGGGCAAATTTTCAAAGGACGATGGAAGATCGGTGACTTTCTCGAAGTAGGACAGCAAATACTGGACGGACTTGAACTGGCAAGCCCTTTTCAATGGAGCTTAACACACAACGATTTATTGATGGAACATTCCTATTACAGTTGTGATAAGATCCAGGTAACTGTTCTGGTCGGAATTAAGGATTATGATGGTTTGAGAGGATGGGTGAATAAGCCCGGCACAGACGGCACCGTGATGATAAGCGGTACTGCCCTGAGTACCGTAAAGCTGTTGCTCGATTTTTCTTTGCCTAAAAATGATGAAGGAGGTTATGATCCTGTCAAATGGGACTTTTCAAAATCCGCATGTGACTTTTCTTTCGGAGTGCTGCAGGGACTTAATCATGGAACTATTGTTGACGAAGCCGGAAAAGATAACACAGAGGTGAGCCAACTTATGATCAGGGCGCTTCGGGCTGACAAGGATGGCTTTGTACAATTAAAAAAAGACCTTGAGGGTATAACTGAGAAAACATACGGGGCAGAAAAAAAACCAAAGTTTCAGCAATTCGTGCTTCGCACTATAGATGATTTTGGAATGCAGATATCGGACTACTCCGTGGAATTTTTTGTGTTCCGCGCAGAACGGATGAATGAAAAAAAGCTTGTCGAACACAACGATTTGGTTGAAGAACTGGAAGGAGATGAACTGGAATACAGTAAGGAAATTAACCGGACCATTTGCAAAGAGTTTACCAAAAACAGCACAGATGGTTGTTTCAGAAGATTCCTTGTTAATCCGGAAGAGGTCCTGAAAGTACTCGATGAAGCTAAAAATAAAATGGGCGATGTGGTGCTGAGCATGAAAGTTTATGTAAATAAAATTGATAAGAAGACAGGCTATGATAATAAGCGAATAGAGAAAATTGTGCTGCACCATACAGGAGAAAAAGCTGATGACTCTAAACCCTCCATTTTTTACCCGAACACAACCACATTTGTTGAACTGAAGGTGAACCGTTATACGGAATATGTAGGGGTAGGGACAGAACAGAGGAAGCATGATTAGTTATTCTTAATAAAGTACCCGGTGGCGGGACTGAATGCCAAGTTGAATTTGCGCATGGAATGAAAAAAAATAATTTATTATAATGCTTATTCTTTTCGGCTTAAAAAGAAGGCTGGATAGACATGGATGGAAATAAACTTTTACACGATGAGATTTTAAAAGATTTCGTATTAAAAAAGTTCGTTAAAATTTAACTGTATATCAAAAAACTTTTTACATTTGAGGCGTGTGACCTGATAAAAAGATAAAAATCAGTTGACCGATTCACACAGCGCACCCGCGCAGTACTTTTTCTCAGAGTTTTTTCTATCTTCTCTGAATAGTTGAATGTGTTAGGTTATTGTGTAAATACTTATTGGGAAGGTTATGGGGTTTTGGTTTTGCTTTGACAAGGTCGAAAACTCAGAAAATAAAAAATTAATTGCGCAAGGTTCCGAAACCGAGACTATGTAAGGACGAAAGAGTTAAAAGATGGCGAAAACCAAAAAGAAATTGATTTCCGTATATTTCCCCAAAGGATTTATCTTTTGAGTTTGAGAAGGGCAGATGAAATGTTGTGGGAAAAGATTGTTAATGAATAAAGCAATTGTAATCATTTTAATATCGTGAAAAAAAATTCCCGAATCAAAGCACACTCGTCTCTTTCTCCCAGGCTGTGCTTCAGACGAGTGCGAGTAAGGACGGTTTTCTTTCAAAAACCGAGGATTTATTTTGCAATTAACCGGAATCTTATTTACGTTTGTATCATTATTTTGCATTTTCTCCGAATTGCCCACCATCAAACCCCACTGATTAATAAATCCGGATGAAAAGGTAAATTGTATTTGCTAAACTCAAAGAATTGTATATGTGATATAATTAATCGTATTAGAAGTTAATTTAATTTTGATTTTTATCTTAAATCAATGTGTTGATGAATTTTAATCTTTGCGTAAGAGCAGAATGTTTTTCGTTTACTGATAATTGTTAATGAAATAAAAAACTGAAAATACAAATCATGGTTCAATAATGCCATTAAGATAAATGATTTTCATGATGTTTTAAGTTCTTATTGGCACAGAATATAATTATTTAAATAAAAACATTCATAAATAAATTTTTAAAACAATGAATAATTATTGCAGAATCCCTTTCCAGAGAGAGAAGGCTCTGCAAGAGACATAATGCATAAATAAAATTATGGGTTTAAAATTTACTTCACTTATATTTAATTTGTATGGAAGTTGACTGGGGAACTATATTAAGGCAAATTAAAGATGAAAAATGTATTCTCTTTATAGGGCCAAATTCGGTTTTAAAGGAACCTGGGGTATTATATCATCAGGAATTACTCAATTCACCTGTGTTTAGTAAAAATGAGGAGTATAAATATATTGAAAGAGATGAGATGTTTTTACTTTTTAAAAAATCCAAGAAAGGCAAGCTGGTTAGTGATTTTTTATCCTATTGTGATATGAATAAATATTACGAAGATATTTATGTTAAACTTGCAAAAATTCCTTTTCATGCGATAGTGATTGCCACAAGATATCCTTTTCTAAAAGATGTTTTTGACAAAGAATTTATTCCATATCAGTTTGCATGGTTTTCTAAAATTCCAGTAATTGAACAAAAAAAAAATGATTTTAGATTAAGCAAAAAAAAACCTTTAATTTATAATCTTTTCGGAAATTTTAAAAATGATGAATCTTTACTTCTTACTCATAGTGATTTATTTGATTATTTAAAAAGAATACTAGTCGAAGGCCCGCCTGATTATTTAGCCAGTGCGGTAAGATCATCACGTCAAATTATTTTTCTTGGTTTCAATTTTGAAAGATGGTATGTCCAACTTTTAATGAGGATATTCAATTTGAACAGTAGTGATGCAGAATTTGAAAGATTGTCAACTTCCTATGAAAGTGAGGAAGATATTATGAAAATATGCACTACTGATTTTAACATTAATTTTATTTCTCATAACATAGATTCTTTTGTAAATGATCTTTATGAGAAATGTCAGGATGATAACATTTTGCGAAAACCAACAAATGAAAACAATTTAAAAAATATGCTGAAGGAATTACTTGAAGAAAATGAATTTGACCAAGTCTTTGACAAATTGAAAAATCTAACAAAAAATAAAAGTGATTTAGAAAATACTGTTTCTTTATTAGTATCAGATTATAATAATGCTGCTGAAGATTATTATAAAATTAATAAAAAAGAAATTGACTTTAACGATGAACGGATCAGGCAAACCAGAATAAGCATATTAAGTCTGATTGATGAAATTTTTAATAATTAAATTTGGTTACTTACTCTATGACATCTTTAAGATATCCTGGACCGAGACCATTTGAATATGATGATAAGGAGTTATTTTTTGGCCGGGAAAAAGACTCTGAACGTTTGCTTACTTTGATTAAAGTAGAAAAACTTGTTGTCTTATTTTCTAAATCCGGTATGGGTAAAAGCTCATTGCTAAATGCAAGAATAATTCCTGCGCTTGAAAATTTAAAATATGAATGCATTACAACCAGATTCACAAATTATGTTAAAAAAGATAAGAATGCATCTCTTATCTCAACTGATTTTAGCCCGACTGAAAAATTGCGTTTTCATGTAAAGGAAAAATTCGTTTTTACTCCAACTTACCTTGATAGCTTGTGGGGAATAAAAAAACAAAAATCCTTATGGCATGAGTTAAAAAATATACAGATTACATCTAAAGAAAAGAGAATTATTTTTCTGTTTTTTGATCAATTTGAAGAATTATTTACTTATCCTTCGGAGGAAGTTCAAATCTTTTCAAGTCACCTTGCGGAATTATTATCTCCTGTTATTCCCCAGGAATATCTTGATTGTATTAAAAGGTTACAAAATGAGGGGAAACAAGCATTAAAAGAAGAGGACCTCGAACTTTTATATGATCCAATTCCTATAAAAGTGTTAATAGGAATTCGATCTGATAAATTCAGCCATCTTACACAATTAAAAAGTACTGTTTCAGGTATTGGGAACAAGACATATGAATTAAGATCGCTTACTGAGGAAGAAGCAAAGGAAGCCATAACTAAGCCAGCTTCCTTAGAAGGAGATTTCAGTTCAAACAAGTTTGAATTTGAATTAGAAGCTTGCAATAAGATTATTACATTTCTTAGAGAATCAGAAAATCAGGTAGTAGAGCCATTTCAATTGCAGATTTTATGCAGCTATCTTGAAAACCTGGTAATAAAACAAAGGGAAAAAAGTACAATTGATAAAAATGAAAAAGAACTGACCCTTATATCCTCGAACGATCATTTAAAAAATATTTCTGAAATTTTTGAAAGGTACTATAACGATTTGGTGAGTAGTATTGATAAAAAGAATGAATTAAGGATAAAAAAATTTATTGAAGAAGGATTAATCTTTGAAAAAGATAAAATTCGTTTGACTTTATATAAGAATCAAATAAAGGACGATTATGGAGTGGATGATAACAT
>DATEMK010000566.1:0-12292 GCA_035275625.1 Bacteroidia bacterium | reverse complement strand
GGTTTTTGGAGAGACATGCCTGCCATCCCTTCCCCATAATAATTAAAATCCCGTATCAGGGTATCCAGTCCGATCTCAAACAGGTAATTTTTAACCGACACCGCCCTTTTACGTGATAATTCAAGATTATAAAGAGCGCTTCCCGTTGTATCTGCATGTCCGGAAATTGAAATATAGGTTACCTCGCTGTATTTGTCGAGCAATGTATTAAGTTGCACACGGTGCTCTGTAGTAAGCAGGTATTTATTAATATCAAAATACAAATTCAGCGTATCAAAATTCTGACCGCGAACGCCACCCATGTAAGAGTGAATAATTAAAAAAATAATAATTATTCTTTTATTATGGCTAAAAAGTCTGTGTTTCATTCCTGTTCCTTCACTAATAAAATAAAAATATTGTGCCATATGACCGGTTGAGCAGCTTAGATCTATTTTTCCCCAAAAAAAAGAAGTCCGGAACCCCATCGTCCGGACTTTGTTTTTGTTAATGTGAAACTTCTAATAAAGGTTATTGAGGGGAAAGCTAAAAATATTATCAACAATAAATCCAACCTGGTTGAGTCCGGGCAGTGTATTGTTCTCCCCGCTCATTCCTGTAACACAATAAAAGCTGATGCAGAAGTAAAAATGTTTTTTACACCTCTTTTTCTCAGATTTCCAGGAGCAGAAAACTTTTTTACAGGAGCTAAAATGATTTTGTAAGGAGTGGAAATAATTTTATGAGGAAACAAAATATTTTTTACAGGGGATTAAATGATTAGCATAAATTTATAAATTGTTTCAATTTCTATCCCGAAAAAAACGGGACAAGTGATCTAAATAAATTTATTGATTTTAAGGAATAAAATCAGCACAAATATTTCGACATTTTTTTGGAAAAGATAAGTGGATGAAATCAAAAAAAGTTATTGATAATGTGGGAATCATTTAGCACTTTTGTTCTTTGATCCAACTGTTATCTGCCATTTTAATGCTCCGAACAAACTGTAGTGCTATGACCAATATTATCGCTTCGTATAAACAGAAAAGATGGACAAGCATTTTTGTAATTTACTTGAGGTATTTAATCGGAGGTGCTTTTGTTTTCTCATCCATTCCGAAAATTCTGGGGGAAAGATTTCTGACAAGCAATTGCGAAGATGCACCGATAAATACTTTTCCGCATTTATTTGAAACGCTTTATCGTTCAGGACTTTATTGGGAGTTTTTAGGTTGGGGACAACTCTTTGCTGCTTTACTTTTAATGACTCAACTTTTTGCGACAATTGGAGCTTTGGCTTTCCTGCCTATCCTTCTCAACATTTTTGTCATAACACTTTCTTATGAGTTTGGCGGAACGCCAATTATTGTTGGGCTAATGCTTTTGGCAAATGTTTTTCTGTTAGTTTGGGACTACAACAAACTGCTTGTTCTATTAACACCCGATAGCTATAAAGATTTGAAAATAGAAAATCAATACAGTGAGTTTTTCAATAATTTATTTTGGGCATATCTCGGACTAATTATATTTGCTACAACAGTTGTTTATGTTCTCATGTATGACAGGAATCCAACCGCATGGTTTTTTATATGCGTGGCTGAAGGGCTTGTTGGATTGATTTATATGAATAGAAAGTATAAAAAACAAACTGTTGAGCTAACTTGAAACGACACAAATATCTAATGAACAAAAAAACGGCTGATAACATGAAGCTGGAATGCCATAAAGAAAAAATAAAAAAGAAGTGAGTAAATAATCTTTTTTGGAGCCTTGATTGTCCCTCCCTTCTTCGTTATAGCCAATACTAAAAAACCGATAGCAACGAAAACAGAAAGTTATGATTTTTCCAAAAGCTAAAAAAATTGCCAGAGAATTAGACTGGCATACGACAAAAAATGGTGTATTTGGACTTTACAAAGGTTACTTTTTCAATATAGGTGACGGAAACTTATTAAGCAATCCGCAATACAAATATGTGGTTGCTGCAACTGACAACTTAACCGAAGGACAAAAATTACAAATTAAGACAGAATTAGAAGCCAATAAGAAAGCTTTAAAGTTTTCAAACTTTAAAATTGAAGATGGAAGTATTTTTTTTCAATTTCTTGAAAACTTAACTTACACCAAACTAAAAACCGTTTACTCTTTGTTTGACTTTTTGGTGGATTTATTCAAAAGGTTAAACATCCCTGAACAAAACAAATGTCATAACTGTGGAGTCAAAGAAAATATAAAGTATTACGACCTGAACGATAGCGGTATAATACTTTGTAACACTTGCTTACAAAAGACAGAAAACAGTTTTTATGAAACTGAAAGAGAAAAATATTCAGAAGAGAAGAATTACCTCACAGGTTTTTTAGGTTCAATTGTTTTTTCAATTCCTGGAATTATTGCATGGGTTTTATTAGCAGTTTATTTACAAAGACTTGCTTCAGGAATGGCGTTGGTTATTGGATTTCTTGGAATTAAAGGCTATGATTATTTCAAAGGAAGACATGGTAGATTGACCAAATATATAATTGTTCTTTCTAATATTCTATGCATATTACTTGCTAATGTTACCACAATAATTGCAATACTCATAAACGAAGGGCTGACACTAAAACAATCTTTTGCAGAATTGCAAACAAACGAAACCGCTAAGGAATTACTTTATAAGAACACAATAATTTCATACGTATTAGCATTCTTTATCTGGATTTCGCTTTTGTTCATTCTCAAAGACAAAAAAATGACAATAAAACTTGCGTACAAAATTGAAAAATAGAAGCACTGGCTATATTGCATTTCGTAGGAACAACTTGGTATGTCAATAACAAGATCAAAGAATAAGCACCATGAACAAAGGTTTTATTATCCTGGCTATCATCCTGCAAACGAAAATTCTTTTCGGACAAATTTCGACACAGCAAGACACAAACCGAAAATGGACAGTTGGAATAATTTTAATCAGTGAACCAAGCTATTTTTATTCTGATAATTTCTCCGGGAAGTTTTCTCCTGACTATTTCAACGGAATTACAATCAAAAGGCACTTAAACTTTTTATCAATAAGATTTGGAATTGAATATTCAAAAACAACTGTGAAAGTAACTGAACCTGATTGTTGCGACATACTTTATTCAGATGGATATCATAAGGAGTGGATGTTTAGATTGGGAATTGAAAAAGGAATTAGAATTAAGGATTTTTTCAAACCATTTTTGGCAATTGACCTTACAGGAATAAAAATTTATTCGGATAGAACATTAAGCGGTGGATTTGCCGGCATCCGCCAAAAGGTTATTTCACACACAACTGGTTTTGGGTTAACACCGGCAATAGGAATTGAATTTCAATTATTAAAAGTACTATCTGTTTCGCTTGAAACCCGGTTAAGAGCCATTCATTATGATACCACTGAAGAAATTGATAATCTTTATGATAGTGCAGGGAGTTATGAAAGGACAAACGATCAATTTCAAACTGCATTTAACAGAATAGGTTTAGTATCAGTAAACATAAATTTTTAAATATACTGGAACAAACTATTGCAACTCACAACTTTGTTTCCTCATCAAAACATAATGTGGATGTATTAAATTTGAATATAAACGTCAGGAAATGAAATATTTTTTACGGTAACATCCCCAAGTTTCATGAGCGAAAGCGAAGAAGCGAATCCCGCAAAAATGCGGGATTTTTTTATAAGGTTTGAAATAATTTTTGATAATTAAAAACTTTCTTTTAAAGCAAGTTCTAAAGAAAATTTTTATCACTTTTGGCTATACTAATGATTACAAAACGCGGCAGGTTATGGAACTAAAAAATATAGGCGATGAATTAATAAGCCAGGTAATTTTCAGAATGGAGGAAAATACTCCGCGTATTAAAAATTGTTTGCTGCAATTGAGTGATGAGGAAGTATGGAAAAAACCAAACAACTCGTCTAACAGCATTGGCAACCTGGTTCTGCATCTTTGCGGAAACATTACGCAATATATCCATTCAGCTATAGGCGGGAAGGAGGATAGGAGGGAGAGGGACGAAGAGTTTGCGGCTCAAGGAGGATATTCACGGGATGAACTGCTTGATAAAATCACTGGCACCGTAAATGAAGCAGTTGAAATAATCCGGCATACCGGTGAAAAAGAATTAGTACGCAAAAGAGAGGTTCAGGGATTTAATTTGACAGGGATTGGAATTATCATTCATGTTGTCGAGCATTATTCTTATCACACCGGGCAGATTGCATTATGGACTAAAATACTTAAAGATAAGGACCTGGGTTTTTATGCCGGAATAGATTTGAACAAGAAAAATATTATTAATTAATCCTGGTTTACTGGCGTTGCCCACATAACAATCATTACAACTGGCAATTAAGGCTGGCTTGTATAAACTTTTTTTAAAATTCTATTTGCAACAAAGGGTCTGTAATGTTCCTCCTCATAGTAATTGTAAGCGAAAATGGTAAGATCATTGACTCCCGAAAAATCATAAATATTTTCTTCCTTAAAAATCAGTTGCAATTTTTTCAGGTCAGTACGGTTAAATAATTCCTGGTCAAAAGACGGGCTGATCACAATTTTATAATTAGTGTGGTCTCTCTTGAAAATACCGGCAATGAATTCCAATTCAGCCATTCCATTGACAGTAATTGTTTCTTTTGAAAAAACACTTTTCCTGATCCTGTTCCTGAAAACAGGATGCGAATAATATTTGCCTGAGTCGGAGGCAATCGCATCATCATAATGCTTGTAATACAGGTCATTGGTTTCAGGATTATAAATTACAGGGCGAAGATCGAGTACATGCGAGATGAACGGCAAGTTAGCGCCTGTAATTAAAAAGTAAATATATTTGAAAAAGAAAAGATTCTGAAACCAGGCTTTGATAAACTCTGCATGAAAATTAAACCGCGATTCATTCGAAATAAGCGGGTGCTTGATAAATAATACTCCTTTGTCGTTTCCCGTCAATTCAAAAGTCTCATGGTCAATTACGAGCAATGCATTCCGGATGGTGTCGTGCATGGAATGAATAAATTTTACTTTTCCATAGATGCCGAAAACAGATTCTGCGTTAGCTGAAAAGTGAAATGTCTTAGCATTATTTAAATATTTCTTCCATTCAACCGCTTTAAAGGCCTGCGACTTGGAGCTCCCGAAAATAAAAGAATCGTATTTTTCTTTTGCATGATTCATAGCATACATTTCTGTTGATACATAATCTATATTTCTCAAAGGGCTTTTTTGTGCATAATAATTTCTATAGTCCCGAAGCACCAAAAAGGGATCAAGAATAAAATACAGGATTATTAACACTGCGTATGGCAGGGCGATCAATCCTGAAATTTTTAAAAATTTATTTATTTCTGCAGTCATGCAAATTCAGAATTGAAAATAAATAAATTGATTTTCTTCAAAAATTCCCAATTGAATTATAGTCAATATAAAAAGACTATATACCGCCCACCGCACAATTAACGGGCGGGTTGAAAATGCCTTCGGGATAGGAAACACTGATTGAACTTTATGAACAGCTTCAAGAAAAATAATGGAAGCGATTGCTATTACAAACGTTTTTAAGTTCTGCCCGAGGAATAAAAGATTTTTGCGGCTTTCCTCATCAGCGAATATTTTTTGCATATCGGTGTCCAGGTGGCGCCATGAATGGGTGAGAATATACAGCGCATCCGACAGCGTTTGTGCACGGAAAAAAATCCATGCCACGCAGACCAGGATAAAAGTAACCAGTACGGAAAGCTTCCTGCTATAAGGAGCCAGGTTTGACTTTACGGTAAAAAGTTTACGTACAGGCGCCAGCATGAAGGAGATCACAATATAAAGTCCGTGAAGCAATCCCCAGGCAATAAATGTCCAGTTAGCGCCATGCCATAAGCCGCTTATAAGAAAAACAAGAACCAGGTTAAAATACCATCGGGGAATACTAACACGGTTGCCTCCGAGAGGAATATAGAGGTAATCCCTGAACCATGAACTAAGAGAAATATGCCAGCGGGACCAGAATTCAGAAATGGATCTTGATGAATACGGACGGTCGAAATTCGTCATCAGCTTTATACCCATCACTCGCGCAGAACCAATGGCTATATCAGAATAGCCTGAAAAATCACAGAATATCTGGAAAGCAAAAAATATGGTTGCAATGATTAAAGGCAGTCCTTCAAAGTGGCGCGGATCGTCATATACATAATTTACCATCAGCGCAAGGCGGTCGGCAATAACCACTTTTTTAAAAAGGCCCCATGCCATCAGCTTTAATCCGCTGCTGACATCATTGTAATTAAAATATTTTTTTTCATGCAACTGGGGCAGTACATTTTGCGGACGCTCTATTGGTCCGGCAACTAACTGCGGGTAAAACATTACATAAAGCGCGTAAATGCCAAAATGCTTTTCAGCCTGCTGACGGCCGCGATATACCTCAATGGTATAGCTCATAGCCTGGAAAGTATGAAACGATAATCCAATAGGCAGCAGGATAGACAAATAAGGAATCGGATTTTCATACCCGGCTCCATGCAGCAGCACAGTAAGATTTTCATTGAGAAAATTATAATACTTGAAAAAAGCAAGCACTCCGATATTTGAAATAAGGCTGGCGACAAGAAAAACCTTCTTTCTTTTTCCTTCTGCCTTTTCAATCCAGATCCCGGCAAAATAATCAATCAGGATGGTGCCGCCAAGAATTAAAATATAAACCGGTACAAATGCCATGTAAAAGTAGCAGCTTGCCCCCAGCAACAGCATCCACCTGAAACGGTGCGCCAGCAGAAAATATAATGTTGTTACTACAGGAAAAAAAATCAGGAATTCTATAGAGTTGAATAGCATGATCTCTTTAAATGATGCAACTAAGATAGCTTTTTGAAAGAGTTGCGGTCGAAATTGGATTTCATTGTGTTTTGCTTACACCCGCTTTTTTAAATCTCTTTCAAGTACAAATACCACTTCATTTTTATGAGTGTCCCATACTATAGAATGAACCACATAAAAAGGTTTTTTTGCAGCTTCGGTTTCAAGAGGAATTATGGTGTCACCAATGTGAGGCAGTAACTTCTGGTTGCTGAACCATTCGGCAGTTTTCGGAAGGTATTCAGCTTCTGCTTTGTCAAGGTCTTTTATTACAAACTTGTAAATCAAGTCTTCATTAAATCCGGGAAATTTCATTGTTTTTTTTCTATTGGTTTCAGGTCATTTGCAGTTCCCAAATTTTTTTCATGTTTTTATTTATTTATTTTCTGCAATTTTTATCTCTTCCCCGTCAAATCATAAAGCTTATTATAAAATATTTTTTACGGAATATTCATCACCTTATGACTCTGCAAAGAAATCTGCCACTTCGGATGTGCTTTCACATATTCAATAATTGATGGCATTATTTTATTAAATTCATCGTACTCGGGTTGAAGAAAAAGTTTGCAGCCGGATTTTACACCTGAGGCATTTTTTTCCGCCCATTCAAAATCAGATTTGTTATAGACAACGGTTTTTAATTCATCAGCAATATTTAATAATTCAGGCAATGGAAATTTGAATTTCTTGGGAGACACGCAAATCCAGTCAAACGTTCCGGTGAGCGGATAAGCGCCTGAAGTTTCTAAAGCAATCGTAAACTTATTTTTATGCAATTCAGAACACAGAAATGTAAGATCATGCATCAGCGGTTCGCCACCTGTTATGACAACAAACCTCGAAGGATGTTTTAAAGCATCTTCAACAATTTTTTCAATTGTAATTAACGGATGTTTTGTTACATCCCATGAATCTTTCACATCACACCATACACAACCGACATCACATCCGCCCAAACGAATAAAATATGCAGCTTTGCCGGTATTGAATCCCTCACCCTGGATAGTGTAGAAAGATTCCATGACGGGAAGCTCATTCATAACTGTGGTCATCTTAACCGGGAGATATCCATTTTAATACTGCCACAAATTATACTAATTTACACTAAAAGTTCGGAATTTAATTAGTGGTAATTTATGAAATTGGTGGCTGAATATTTTATTTTTTGAAATTAAAACAGTTCTTAAAAATTAATTTCTTTTTTCGCTGCCATCAAAGTATTCTGCAATAAGCCTATAATGGTCATTGGCCCTACTCCTCCGGGAACAGGAGTTATGTAGCTGCACTTAGGAGACACTTCATCAAACTTCACATCGCCTTTTAATTTAAAGCCGCTTTTTGTTTCTGTGGAAGACACTCTCGTGATACCCACATCTATAACTACTGTACCTTCCTTAACCATATCGCCTGTAATAAATTCCGCTTTTCCGAGTGCTGCAATTAAAATATCTCCCCTGAGCGTTTGCTCTTTGATATTTTTTGTTTTGCTGTGACAAATGGTGACTGTGCAATTACCCGGGTACATATTTCTTAACATCAGTAAATTCATGGGTAACCCGACAATGTTACTTCTGCCGACAATAACGCAATGCTTACCCGAAGTTTCAATTTTATAATGTTCGATCAATTGAATAATTCCTTTCGGTGTGGCGGCTATATAACAAGGCTGGCCCTGTGCAAGCCTTCCTACATTCACCGGGTGGAAACCATCCACATCTTTTGCAGGAGAAATTGTTTCGGTAACTTTTCTTGCACTTATATGATTTGGCAAAGGAAGCTGGACAATCAAACCGTCAATATCATCATCTTCATTAATAGAAGTAATTTTATCCAGTAATTCTTTTTCTGAAACTGAATTATCAAAACGGAAGAGCGATGATTTAAAACCAATCTGGGCGCAGGTTTTTACTTTGCTGCCAACATACGTTTCAGATGCCCCGTCACTGCCAACTAAAATTGCAGCAAGATGCGGAGGTTTTTTCATCAAAGCAACTTCAGCAGCGATCTGCGATTTGATCGTTTCGGAAGTTTTTTTTCCATCGAGGAGAGTCATCAACGAATAACGAATATTTTACGAATTTACGAATGAAGAAATTTCTATTAGCGTTTAAAAGGCATATTCCTCATCATGTTTTTTGCATTGCCTCCTGAAAACATTTTCATCATCTTGCGCATGTGTTCAAACTTTTTAATGAGGTCGTTAACTTCCTGGATGTTGGTGCCGCTTCCGGAGGCAATTCTTTTTTTCCTGTTGCCATTCAAAACAGAAGGGTCAGATCTTTCTTTCGGTGTCATGGCCTGTATAATGGCTTCAATGTTTTTAAAAGAATTATTATCCACATCAATATCTTTCATCGCTTTACCAACTCCGGGAATCATCCCGACAAGGTCTTTGATGTTTCCCATTTTTTTTATCTGCTGCAATTGCGCAATAAAATCATTGAAGTCAAATTTATTTTTTGCAATTTTCTTTTGCAGCTCCGCTGCTTCCTTTGCATCAAATTGTTCCTGTGCTTTTTCAACGAGTGTAACAATATCACCCATTCCAAGGATTCGATCAGCCATTCGTTCAGGATGGAATACATCAATGGCATCCAGCTTCTCACCTGTTCCGACAAATTTGATGGGCTTGTCAACAACGGATTTGATGGAGATGGCTGCTCCGCCCCGTGTATCACCATCTAACTTTGTGAGTACAACTCCGTCAAAGTTCAAACGGTCATTAAATGTTTTGGCTGTATTCACAGCATCCTGGCCAGTCATGGCATCCACCACAAATAAAATTTCAGAAGGATTGATCGCATTTTTTATCGCAGCAATTTCATCCATCATCATTTCATCAATGGCAAGACGGCCGGCAGTATCCACAATGACCACATTTTTATCCTTTTGCTTTGCAAGCACAATTGCATTTTTTGCAATCTCAACCGGATTTTTATTTTCAATTTCGCTGTAAACTTCCACTTCAATTTGTTCACCCAGCACTTTTAACTGATCAATGGCAGCAGGGCGGTACACGTCACAGGCGACAAGCAAAACATTTTTTCCTTTTTTGTTTTTAAGGTAATTGGCAAGTTTACCTGACAGGGTTGTTTTTCCTGATCCCTGCAATCCCGACATAAGAATTACTGCCGGTGAACCCTGCAGATTAATATCGGTCATGATGCCGCCCATTAACAGGGCAAGCTCATCATGCACAATTTTTACCATTAATTGCGCAGGAGAAACCGAAATCAAGACATTCTGACCAAGCGCTTTCTCCTTTACGGAATCTGTAAAGCTTTTTGCAACTTTATAATTTACATCAGCCTCAAGCAATGCTTTTCGCACTTCTTTCAGGGATTCGGCAATATTTATTTCGGTGATTTTTCCTGTTCCCTTCAGCACTTTGAAGGCACGGTCGAGTTTCTCGCTTAAATTTTCAAACATAATGGTACGAATAACGTCCGCCTAAGGCGGATACGAATGAAATGATTTTTTCAGAGGCGCAAATTTAGGTTAATTTAACATTATTTCATTTCTTAAATCATCATATGGTTTAACTTTGAACCGTTGAACATTCAACTTCAACTTTACACTTTCCCGGGGGATGCTCCATAAGAGTCATAATGGACCTTCGGCATAAACATTAAACCTTTTATGTCCTTTCGATTATTAATTATTCTTGCAATTCTTTTCATCATTGATCTGTATGCTTTTCAATCGGTGAAATTTTTATGCAAAGGCTTGCCTGCATCACAGATCAGGAATACATATTTTATTTACTGGTCAGTTTCCGTTTTTTGTTTCGGACTTATTATTATCGGCAATATTTTTGACTGGCATCAATGGAATAAAGCATTCCGTACGTATAGTTTCGCTTTTGTGTTTATACTTTTCTTTTCAAAATTATTTGTAGATATTTTTCTTTTGATGGATGATTTAATTCGCATTTTTCGCTGGAGCGGAACAAAAATAATTTCAGCTTTCGGCACACCTGATTCAACAAAGGCAGAAGTAGTTACAAAAGGAATTTCCAGATCGGACTTTTTGGTGAAGCTGGCAGTAATAATCGGAGCCATCCCCTTTTTCTCCATGATCTATGGAATGCTGAATGGCGCCTATAATTACAGGAAAAGAAAAGTTATTCTTACTTTAAACAATCTTCCAAAATCTTTTGATGGATTTAAAATAGTTCAGATTTCGGATATACATACCGGGAGTTTCACACGAATGGAACCTGTGAAAGACGCCATAAAAATTATAAATGACCAGCAACCTGATTTAGTATTTTTTACAGGCGACCTTGTCAATGACAGGCATGAGGAAGCGCTTCCGTTTTTAGACATCCTGAAAGCAATAAAAGCAAAACATGGTGTGTATTCCATTTTCGGAAATCATGATTACGGTGATTACATGAAATGGGATAATGACGAAGCGAAAAAAGATAATCTTAGAAAACTGGCTGACGTTCACAGGCAGTTAGGCTGGAATTTGCTGTTGGACGAGCACCGTCACATTGAAAAAAACGGGGAACGCATTACGGTGATCGGTGTACAAAACTGGAGCGCGCGAATGGGTTTTCAAAAATACGGCAGCATTGAAAAAGCTACAGAAAATATTAATTACAGTCCTGTGAATATCCTTTTATCTCATGATCCTTCGCACTGGAAAGCACAAATAACAGATAAGTATGATAAAATTGATCTGACATTATCCGGTCATACTCATGGAATGCAGTTCGGAGTTGAAATACCGGGATTCAAGTGGAGCCCTGTACAATATTTTTATAAAGAGTGGGCGGATTTGTACAAGCACAAAAATCAGTTTCTGTATGTGAACCGCGGACTGGGATTTTTGGCTTACCCCGGAAGAGTTGGAATTTTACCCGAGATTACGGTGTTTGAATTGAGGAGAGCGTAAGCATGGGGTTATTGATTGAAACCTACCAGGCACTTTATAAATTTCTTCCTGCAAACTGTTCTTTTCCTTTTAAATGCTGAATTACTTTATCAATATTTTTTTTAACCGATTCATCTGTTTTCAGTGAATTAATATAACGAACAATTTCCTTTTGCCGGTAAGGAGAAAGCTTATCGAAAACTTCTTTGGCTTTTTTATTTTGTGCAAAAGCATTCTTCAATTCAGGATTCATGGGAATAACGCGGGGTTTTGGATCGAAATCAATTTCAACTTTAGCCATATCACCAACATCAATTCCGGCAGCCTCACGCATGGGCGTATTAAGATACAATCTCCATGCACCCTGGTATTTTACGAGTGTCTGTATAAATTCTTTTTTGTTCAATCGTACCTTTATTGGAACAGGGCCTTTTGATTTTCCCGCTTTATCAAACAACCATTTTAAAACCGGAACAGGTACAAAGACATACGGATTAATACCAATTATAAAAATTCGTGCAGAAAATTTTTTCATAAATTAAAATTACAGGGTCGCTAAATTAAAA
>DATEMK010000565.1:0-14237 GCA_035275625.1 Bacteroidia bacterium | reverse complement strand
AGTTGCGGGTGGTAAATACAGACAAAAAGACGTTAATTCGAAATGTAAAATTTAAGTTTTATCGCGGTAAAAAATGAAAAATTCCGGACCATTTTCCTGACTTAAAAAATCAAAATTTTTTGGCATTTTGATTAAATTCGAATTAAAATCTGAAGATTTGCAGAGAATGATAAAATTGCCTGGCCGATATTTCATAGCTTCCGAAAAAAATGGGAAATCGGGAATCAACAACAAATCGCATGTCAAATGAAATGATTGCTAAATAAAATACCGTTCAGACAGCAAACCATACCGTTCATACATCCGTTTGTTACATTCTGTTCAGAAATTGTTATTTTGAGAGCATCTTTGTAAATATAAAAAATGAAAGTATTTATTGTTGATGATGAAAAGCCGAACCGGAAGGGCTTGCGGCTGATGCTTCAGCAGTGCTGCCCAGCGGTAAAACATATTTTCGAGGCGGAGTCTTCTAAGGCTGCCCGCACATTGTTGAATACTCACCAGCCGGATATTATTTTCCTGGATATAAACATGCCGAATGAAAACGGGTTCGAATTTTTAAATTCGATTCCTGAACACCACTTTGCTGTTGTATTTGTAACAGCGTATTCTGAATTTGCCATCCGGGCATTTAAAGCTAATGCTGTTGATTACCTGCTTAAACCGGTTGATGAAGAGGAACTGCAATCAGCAGTAGAAAAATGTCAGCAGCAGCTGATATTAATTTCCAATGGAAATTTTGCCCGCGAAATTTATTCCCCTTCGTTATCCAACCTGAAGCAAACGCTTGAAAACAGGGAATTCCCCTCGAAATTAACGCTTCCGCATCACCAGGGATTCAAAATCATAGATACCAATGAGATCGTTCACATTGAAGCCGATGGTAACTATTGCACCATTCACCTGTCAGCAGGAAAAAGTTTGCTTGTAACAAGAGCGCTGAGAGAGTTTGAGTTTATGCTCAACCCGGACATATTTTTCAGGTCGCATAAATCAGCGCTGATCAATTTACGGTATGTCAAAGAATATTCCAGTGTGGATGGTCATTTTGCATTAATGCAGGACGGAAGGCGTGTAATGATTTCGCGAAGACGGCTTGATGAATTCATGGCTGCCATTGACAATTTATCAAGCAGAATATAACATGACCGTAAAACCACTGTCACCGGCAATGTGTTTTAAGTTTTGCTGTGCTGCTTTGGCTTTGATCTTTTTTCCGCGCGGTGAAGTGCAATCGCAAAATTACCCGCTGAAACATTATACGGTGGATGACGGATTAACCAGCAATACCGTTTATGATGCCATCCAGGATAAACGCGGGTTTATCTGGTTTGCCACATCAGCCGGGGCAAGCAGGTTTGACGGAAAAAATTTTGAGCGATTTACCGTGGACAATGGATTAAGCGACAATGAGGTTTTGAAAATAAGAAAAGACTTGTCAGGAAGGTTATGGCTTCTTCCCTTTAACGGCACTGTAACAATAATAGATAACGATTCGATTTATAACGGTCTGACCCATCCGCTGCTGAAACAATTAGGACCGGGTTTTTTTTATAACCACATTTATTCTGATTCTGCCGGCACGGTATGGCTGTCCAATTTACGGAATATTTACTGCAGGATTCATTTTCCTGATTCAATTGACTTTACCGGTATGGATTCATCCTTGCTTTTTTCAACGCGATCCGGAAATTTATTGATGTTTATAAAAACTAAAGGAATCACTTTTATTTCATCGCAGCAGGGAAATCAATCCCATCCGGAATTAAAAAAGATAAACCGCTGGTGCTATTATGGAGATTCGTTATTTGTTGGCCTTACTGATTCTGCAATTATAACTCTTGATAAATCAAATAACCTTAAATTTTTTCCTGTTGATATTCCTAACCTCCGGGATGCGATCGAAGTTTATTGTGATGATGAACTTGGAATATGGATTACCAGCGAAAAGAACGGAGTTTACTATTATGAAAATACTAATAATGGATACCGTTTTTATGATTCATTTTTAAAAGGAGAGTATGTGACCTCGACATTGCGTGACAATGAATCGAATGTTTGGTTTACAGTTCATGGCAACGGAGTTTTTATGCTTGCATCAAATTTCAAAACCGTCAAATCATTTTCTGTTGAAAACGGGCTGCAGGAAAATGAAGTTTATTCTGTGGCTGTTGATAGTCGCGGCAGGATTTGGGCAGGTCATAAATACGGAATGGTTGATGTGATTGACAATGGTAAAGTGCTGCATTTTAAGTTGCGTGAAAAATCGAGGACAGTAGGCAGGGTGCTTAAAATAGCCGAGCATCCTTCAGGTTATATGCTCATATCTTCTGATGTGGGATTTTTCATACTTAATATGAATAACCCTGAAAATAATATCCGTGAAATTTATTTCAATACACTTTCTTCCGAAGTAACTAAAAATGCGGCAGTAAAAGGTTTTTCTATTCAGCGCAACGGAGACGTTTATGTTGTCTGTCATGAAACCATTCATTATTTAAATAGCAGTGATTTAGATGTTCAGACCAATCCGGCCCCGCGTATTTCATTGCCATCTAAAAGGTATTATGCTGCCTGCAGCGACTATGAGGGTAATCTTTGGTATGCGGATTTTGAAGGGTTGATGCTTTTGAAAAACAACGAACAAATTTCTTATAAAGAAAAACATCCGCTCCTGAAACAAAGGATTGTTGATTTATGCCTGGCAGGAAAAAAAATTATGGTTTCCATTTTAGGTTATGGACTGGTTGTAATTGAAAATGAAAAAATAATCAGGCACATAACAACCAATGATGGTTTGTTAAGTAATCATTGCGGGAAAATGTCTGAATCCGGATCTGCAGTTTTTGTTTGCACCAATAAGGGACTGAACATTATTAAATTTAATCAACAGGATGAATTGGAAATTCAACAGCTCACTGTTGCAAATGGTTTGCTTTCGAGCCAGGTTAACGATGTATATGTTTTCGGAAAAATCATTTATGCTGCCACACTGAACGGAATATCAGAAATCAATTTTGAACAGGAGCTTAATAAACAAAGTAATATTCCAAGAATATATTTTTCAAAAATTACATGGCAGGGAAAAAGCATAATTTCGGTAAATACTCCCCGGATAAGTTATGAGAATAAATATTTACGGTTCGATTTCATTTCTCCTTTTTTTACTTTTCCTGAAGGAGTTGCTTACCAGTATAAGCTGAACAACGAAAATTGGATTGAAACACAAAATACCTCTCTCGAGTTTAATTCCCTGAGTCCTTCAGACTACCTGCTGCAGGTAAGAGCACGGCATCTTCATTCTGCATGGAGCGCACCTGTTCAATATTCATTTTCAATTTTGCCACCGTTTTACAGAACATGGTGGTTTTATCTTTTGGTATTTTCTGTCGTTTTAATATTCGGGTTTGTTTTTTATAATCTCCGGATCAAAACAATAAAGACAGAACAGGCAGTCAAACTTCAGTACGAACAACAAATCAACCGCCTTCAAAATCAGTCGCTGCAGGCAATGATGAATCCGCATTTTGTTTTTAATTCGCTTAATGCAATCAAACAACAAATTAACTCAGGCAATACTGTAAATGCAACCAACTACCTTTCACGCTTTGCACGTTTGCTGCGGATGAACCTGCAAACGGTCAATGAAGATTTTATTCCATTAAAAGAAGAGCTTGAACGAATACGGCTTTACTTTGAAATTGAAAAAATAAGATTGGAAGACAAGTTGAATTATAGCATTGAAGTAGCGCCAGGTTTATCTGCAGATGATGTATTAATTCCGTCCATGATTATTCAGCCGTTTTTGGAAAACTCCATCTGGCATGGAATCATGCCAAAAGAAACAAACGGATTTGTTAAACTCACTGTGGATTCAACAGATGAACAACTCACCATTAAAATTGAAGATGATGGAGTGGGTATAAACGATTCCCGGGAAATGAAAAAAGAATTTTCTGATACTAAGCATTATGGAATAAAGCTGACGAAAGAACGCCTTGCATTTATTCAGAAAAAATCAAATCAAAATGTTATCCTGGAAATAACTGACAAATCAAAATTTGGTGAAAGCGGAACTCTGGTAACTATTATTTTGCCGCTTGTTTCATATAAATAACAAAAAAAAACGCTTCCCGTTTTTTTTCGGGAAGCGTTCTTGTTTTTGCAGAAGCGGGAATTTATTTTTTAACCAGCTTCAGTACCTGCTTGTTTTCCTGTAAATCACTCAATCGCAAAATGTAGATGCCTGCTGCCTCGTTGGAAATATCAATAACTATTTCCTCATTACCGCTGACATATTTTTTTGCAATTAAGTATCCGCTGATGTTCATTATTTCATAGTACCCGGCAGCATTGGAACTATTGCTTTTAATTCTGAAAATTCCATCGGAAGGGTTCGGACTTACATGGTATGACAATCCGGAAGCTGCAACATTTAAAGTTGTTTCTTCTGCATTATTAGAATTAGAAGAGAACGCACCACCTGTAGTAGTCAGAAGAACAAAGTAATCTTCTGTTTCGCCTCTGTTGCCTGTCAGGCATGGCGCCATCGTTGTTCCGGTTCTTAACATGACCACTCTCATGCTTGTAATGCCGGAACTTGCAGTGCCGGGAACCGTCATTGTAAAGCTGACATTACCGGATGTTGTAAAAGTTGTTGGACCAACCACCCGTTCTCCCGCATCGGTATAAACCCCATTTCTGTTCAGGTCAATGTAAACTGCAAAGATTTCTGTTTTTGTCGGGCCCGAAAATCCGGCACTGATCATTCCGGCATTTCCTGTTGACCCGATCAGAAGGTTTGTTGTTAAACCTGTATGAATGTATCCACCCGCATCAACGCCCGAAGTTCTGTTGATGAGACCCAATGAGAAGTAATCAATGTATTCCTGGTTATTTTGCCCTGAAGAAATACAATACGTGGTGAAGGATGCAAGAGGGCTAAATGCACCGCTGCCTGCTGCACAAACTGCTTTGACCTGGTAGTTATAGGTGGTGGCTGCTGTGAGACCAGTCAGGGAATAAAAATTATTAGTGATTCCTGTAACTGTGGTCCAGGTTCCCACTGTTGATTTTTTATATTGAAGTGTATAGGATAAAATACCGCCTACGGCATTCCATGTTATTTTTCCTGAAGTGGTTTTTATATCTGTAAAGCTGGCTGCAGGTATGTTTCCACATAGGAGTGTTGTAAACTGCGACTGAATATAACTGCTGTTATAACTCATACAGGACTGTTGCACTCTTACATCATATAATGTCGCAGCAGCCAGGCTGCCTAAAGTAAAAGAAGTCACACCGGTTGCACCGGCATTAATCCAGGTTCCTGAACTTGCCAGTTTATAATGAACATTATAACCCTCTATAGAATTGGCGCCTGAAGCAACCCAGTTCAGAGTCGCTGAATAGGATGTAATAGTTGGTATGGTTAGTTCGGATGGTGCAGGACACGGTGTTGAAACAGTGGACTCAACATAGGCGCCTAAATTATCTGCACATTCAGCCCTAACCCTCCAGTCAAATTCAAAACCCGAACCGAACCCGACATAAACAAATGACTCATCAGTAACCAACTCGTCTAATAATAAATAATCCCAGGGGTAACCAGACCATTTCATCTGAAACCGGTACCGGTAAGCGCCAGGCACTTCGTTCCAGTTAAATGTAGTTGTTAATCCTGCCGAATAGCTGACTGTTAACCCTGAAACAGTTCCGCAAGCCGGGGCATCTGTAGTGAAGGTTGATGTGGCCGTTTCACTTATGTCGAAACCGCAATCGGTTTCAACCTTCCAATCGTACAAAGTATTATTATTTAAGCCGGATAATGTATGTGTTAATGCTGTTATCCAACCTTCATCAATCCATGTATTATCTGTTGCCGCTTTATACTGCAGGTGAAAGCTGATATCATAAATGTAAGGGGTCCATTCAAGCGTCACAGTTGTACCAGCTATAGTTGCTCCCAAATTAGCCGGAGGATAACATGCAGGTGCGAGAGTAGTAAATTGTGCCTGGCTATATGCTCCGGAACAGCTGCCCGTTACCCTCCAATCATATAGTGTAGCAGGTGATAAATCATCTATCAGTCTGGTGGTGGCGGTGCTTGTGGTTCCGGCAGAAATCCAGTCAGGCAAGCTTGCCGGTTTATATTGTATAACATAATATATTGCGCCCGGCACGGCATTCCAGCTAACCTGTGCACTGGTTTCCGTTATTGATGATGAAGTAAGATTAAGAACAGAGCCGCAAGTTTGTCCGTATAAACCAACGGCAGTCCATGCATTGGCTGTTTGAACGGCTTCATTTGATAATTCACCGAAAATATCTTTAGCAGCCTGTATGCCTAACGTACGTGCATCAAAATAATTTGATGTTGAAACAAGATAGTAGGTATTCAGCTTATAAGCAATTTTTGCTGCATTTGCCATACCGATTCCACTCACAGAATAAGCCACGCCATGATCATTTGTTCCGCTTCCGCCTGCTGTTAACAAATAGAACCAATAATTAAGCACTCCGCTGTTGAAGTGAACACCGCCATTGTCAGAATAACCGGAAAACCAATTTGTGCCGAGGTAGGTATCGGGTTGAGAAAATGCATTTGGATTACTCATGCTGCGGATAGCAAAAAAATCACCGCCTATCAGCCAGTCGGCATTTAACGGGCGCGCATACCACTCAACAGCTGTTCCGAAAATATCGCTGAATCCTTCGTTCATGGCTCCGCTTTCATTTGAATAAACTAAATTGGATGTATGCTCCGTTACGCCATGCGTAATTTCATGACCGCAAACATCCAATGAGGTAAGCGGTTTGTATCCATCTGATGCATTTCCATCTCCATAGGTCATTCTGAAACCATCCCAGAAAGCATTAAAATAGCCTACGCTGTAATGCACATAACTGTTTAACGGGAACCCGGCATTATCAATACTGTTGCGGAGATGTCTGATCAGGTAATAATCATAAGTCATTTCAGTTGCCCAATGCGCATCGGTAGCGTATTCGTCTTTATTAGCATTCACATTGTTCCAGGTATTATCAGCATCTGTAAAATCAACAGCACCGGCATAGTTAGCTCCCTGCTGCAAATTATACGTGTTGATAATCCCGTTACCTGTTCCGCGCGCAGTTTCCCGCAAACGGTAATTTGTGCCTGTATAATCTGTTCTTATGTTTTGTGAACCGCTATATGCAGTGATGGCAGTACCATTGGCATTGGTTTCATGAATCATTTCACGCTCACCAAGTATCTTGCCATCTGATGCGTCCACAAAAACATACTTCCTGCCAAGCGGCTCCTGGGCATATATATCAAATTTGTAAGCCAGTCGCAAGGCAGCAGGATTCACTTCTGCTTCGCCACTATAATAAACCAGGGATGCATTGGGATAAAAAGTAGCTGATATATCATTTTGTTCTCTCCTGAGAAATTCTTCTTCTTCTGGCACTTCCCACTTATATTGTTTGGCGCCAAAATAGTCAAGCGCTTTTTGTAACGCCTCTTTGTGTTTGATGCTTGCTTTTGTTACCAGGCCGGATGGAAATGATTTGATCAATTTACCGTTCTGGCTTTTTATTTTGCCGTCATTAGCATGAACAACCCAACAGGCATGTTCAACCGGAATGTTATTAAATTCCTGTTGATAACGATAATGGGTCATCCCTGATTCGTCCTTAGCAGATTGCTGAAGCTTAACATCCTTTAATGTAAACTTTTCACCATTTGCATCTGTTAATTGAATCATTCCCCGGTTAAAGGCGGGTTCATTTTCGTTGTACTTAATAAAAGAAGGACACATTCCTTCTTTGCCAGGTAATATTTCCTGCGCCATCACTCCTGAAGTAAATATCAGGCTAAACAATACTAACAATTTTGTAATTTCGGTTTTCATAGATTTGGAATTTAGGTTGTAAATAAATTTTAGCTGTTCAAGAGCATCCTTACCGATAACCCGGTAATTGAATGTTCTGCGGTTTCAAATCTAATTTCAAATTTTGTTACAAAAGAGCATAATCCACTAAAGGCAGGAGATATTGTACAAGCGGTTTGAATAACTGTTTAAATGGTAAAAATTATCTCCGTGCCATTTCAAAAAACTCTATTTTCATCTGGCATGGCTTCTGCCATTAATAGCCCGGGAAAAAACTAAAAAGGGTGCATCACTTTATATTACGCATCATGATCACATGTTGTATATTGTCCTCGAGGTAAATTTCTCCTTCTTCAATAAAACCGAAGCCCTTATAAAATTCCAGCAGGTATAGCTGCGCACCAATTCGGATTGGAACTTTTCCATAAAGAATTTCAATTTGCTTTATCGCTTCCTCCATTAGAATTTTACCCAATCCTGTTCTTCTGTATTTCGGTGAACTGACAACTCTTCCAATGCTGACTTCATCATAGCTGATTCCGGGAAAAACAATCCTTGCGTAAGCCGCTAAAAAATCTTTTTCAGCAAAGCCCATCAGGTGAAATGAATCCGGGTCTTTGCCATCCGTGTCGAGATAAAGGCAATTTTGTTCCATTCCGAAAACCTCCTGTCTCAATGAAAGAATTTTATAAAGCTCGGCAGGGGAGAGGTGTTCAAATTTTTTTAACCTCCAGGTTAATTGAACTGACATGGTTTTTTTTTGAAAATGAAAGCTGCAAATGTACAATGAACGGTTTACAATTTATTTTCCTCACGGTGTTTATAAAGAAAGTTGCCGGTAAATGGTAAACATGAGAACGGGAACTGCAGCCGCGCAGGGTGAAATAATCATACTATTTACTTATTGTATAGTGTTTTTATTAATTGCAATTTGCGCCCTTTCCATAAAGACTAATTCAAATCACATAGATGATTAATGGAAGACGGGATAATAAGAATTGAGAAAATACAGGCACAATGGATAAAAAAGTAAAGATTGCTGAAGGCGGTCCGGTTGAGATACGCGGACAGCGGTATTCATATCATTTACTGAGCGATGCTGAATTCCATTACATAAAAGTTTTTACACCCGGGGGAAAGGAAATTGAGTTCAGGCGCAACACGGAGATTTCATTAAAAGAAGATATGGAAACTGCGCTGGTCTCGAATGGGATAATTCCCGAAGGCGGGTACAAACGGTAGCAAAAAAGAAAGCGCAAATTTAATTGCGCTTTCTTGCTAAAGATTCAAATTAATTTTTTATTCAATAATTACTTTCGTTTTCCAGCTCTCAGAACCTGATTTCACCTCCAGCATATAAATTCCTTTCGCAAGCTGATTTAATCCAAGCTCATAAGTATTCAATCCTTCTGATGCACTATGATTTTCTGAAAAAATAATTCTTCCCGTAATATCGGTAAGATGCAAGGTTAAATCCGATTCCTCTTTCACATCTGCACTAACCGTTATTATATCATGAGCCGGATTCGGGTACACTGCTAACTGCATACTGCCTGCCGCCATCTGTTCGTCTTCCTCCCTGCAGGATGATGTGAAAGTCACCGACTTTGCTGCGCTTGTACCGCAGCTGTTGCCTGCTGTTACCTTGACAAAACCTGAACCGGAAGTCCATGTGATGTCAACATTGGAAGTTCCCTGCCCGTTATTGATAACACCTTTATTCGTTGTCCAGGTATATATTGGTAATGGAGAAACGGGTGTGGTGCTGAAATTAACCGTGGCGTTTGCGCACCATGACAGCGGGTTTGGAGTAATGTTAGAAGGAGTGGTGGGCTTGCCGATTATCTGAAGTATCCTGGAAGGACTGTTACCCGGGGAACAGGAAGCTGTTTTTGCAATCACAGAAAGAGTTCCGCTTGTAAACGAACCGGAAACATTCAGCATAATAGTATTACTGCCTTGTCCGCTGGAAATGGTTGTTCCGGCAGGGCTTGTCCAAAGATAGCCTCCGGTAGCGTTAGGGTCAGTATTAACTTCAAACTGGACTGTTGAATTACAGATATTTGCTGAAGGTCCCTGTATGGCTGAAGGGATCAAAGGAATAAAAGAGCCGACAGTCTTGCACTTTGCAGCGCTGGTCCCGCAGGGGCTGACTGCAGTCACGCAGACTGGAGGCGCTCCTGAATAATTTGCAGGGAAGTTGAGTGAAAGCGAATTTGTGTTGGAAGCACCGTTTACTGTGCATCCTGCCGGGTAGGTCCAGCTATATGTAGTTATGCCTGGAATGACAGGAACCGTGAAAATGACATTCGTGCTGCCTGGACAAACTTTAGAAGGTCCCGCGGTAAAGTTTCCGGGCACTGGCGGATTTTTGGTAATCTGCATACACCGTGGTGCGCTGGTGGATGAACCGCCACAGGCTAATGCAGCAGTTACGCAAAGCTGGCCTGATACGAATGCAGGAGGGAATGTTACTGAAACGTTAGTTGTTCCCTGTCCGCTCGTTATCGGTGTGGCAGAGCCGCCTAATGTCCAGTTATAAATGCTGGCGCCCGCTGATGCTGCTGCAACGTAATTCTTAACATCATTCGGGCAGGCAACCTGGGAGCCGCTGATGCTTGCAGGAACACTTACTTTTCCGCGGACCCAGTCACATTTATTGTTTGTGCTGCCGCAGCCATTAACACCCTGTACGCAAATATCGTATCCTGATCCGCCCGCTGCTCCGAACTGTGCATAGACACTCGGAATGCTTGTTACAAACGGAGGCGCTGAAAAAGGACCGCCAATATTATTGCTGAATAATACAGCACCCGAACCGCTTCCCTGGTTCCAGGAATATTGCACATTTTGACCAGCTATAGCATTAACTAATACTTGTGAAACAGAACCGCTGCATGCTGATACAGGAGCAGTTACCGTACCGGCTGTTCCTGTCGGTGCAGAACCGCTTACAAGAATCACGGCTGTGCCGGAACCGCTTCCCGTTCCGCAATTTGCGTCAGACAATGCTGTGACTGTATAGTTATGTGTCCCGTTTGAAGAAGGTGTAACGTTCACCGAAATGCTGGTGCTTCCTGTTGGACCAAATGGTACTGTATTGCTTCCGTCAGAAACAGTCCCGCTCCAGGGGCCTGTTCCTGTGAACGATAAATTAACTGACGCTGATTGTGCCAGGCAAATACTGCTATTGCCACTTATGGTTGCTGTAGGAGCAGTTATTATTGTAGTTGTTTCGTTATCACTTCCTGTGCAGCCGTTGCCGTCTGTTACCGTAACGGTAACTGTGGTTGCTGTATTCACATTAATTGTTTGCGTGGTCGCACCTGTTGACCAATTGTAAAGTGAATACCCTGATCCGGCATCTAACGTAGTGGAGCCGCCTGCGCAAAAGCTGGTACTTCCTGTAATAGTTGGTGTCAGTCCGGCATTAATCGTTGTTGTTTTTGAATCACTTCCTGTGCAGCCGTTGCCATCTGTTACTGTAACGGTAACGGTGGTTGCAGTATTCACATTAATTGTCTGCGTGGTCGCACCTGTTGACCAGTTGTAAAGTGAATATCCTGATCCGGCATCTAACGTAGTGGAGCCGCCTGTACAAAAACTGGTGCTTCCTGTAATGGATGGAGTCGGATTCGCATTAACAGTTGTAGTTTTTGAATCACTTCCTGTACAGCCATTACCAGCTGTTACTGTTACAGTAACGGTGGTTGCTGTATTCACATTAATTGTTTGCGTGGTCGCGCCTGTTGACCAGTTGTAAAGTGAATACCCTGATCCGGCATCTAACGTTGTTGAGCCGCCTGAACAAAAACTGGTGCCTCCGGTAATTGTAGGAGTTGGAGGTGTTGTGTTTCCTGTAACGGCAGACGAAGCTGATGCCGTGCACCCGTTGGCTCCTGTCACTGTTACTGTATAAGTATTAGCACTGCTCACTGTAATCGAGGTGGTAGTGGCACCCGTGCTCCACAAATAGGTTCCCCCGCCTGATGCGGTAAGAAGCGCTGTGGGTGATGCGCATGTAATGCTTGCAGAAGGAGGTGTTACCGCTGCGCTTGGTGGTGTGGTATTTCCTGTAACTATCCTGGAGGCGGAAGCTGTGCAACCGTTAGCTGCTGTAGCTGTCACTGTATAAGTATTTGCGCTGCTCACCGTTATGGAGGTGGTAGTTGCCCCGGTGCTCCATAAATATGTTCCTCCACCTGATGCGGTCAGAAGTGCTGTTGGGGATGCGCACGTAATTGTTGCAGTAGGAGGGCTTATTGCCGTGCTGGGTGGCGTAGTGTTTTGGCTGATGACAGAGCTCGATGTTGCGGTACAGGCGGTAGAAGTATTTGTTGCAGTTACCGTATAGGTATTTCCTGATGATACAGTAATGCTGCTTGTGGTAGCTCCTGTGCTCCACTGATAGGTAGCTGACGCGCTGGGACTGGCAGTAAGCAGGATGCTCGGAGTGGTACAGGTTATAGTTCCCGATCCCGGGCTCACGCCTACAGTAAATGCAACGGGTTGAGTAATAGTAAAATTCTTTACAACGCTGCCTCCGCCATTATCAGTAATGGTGCAGGTATAGTTGCCCGCGCAAAGCGAAGATGCAGTAGGTCCGCTTCCACCGGAAGGCGACCAGGAATAAAAATAAGGCGGTGTTCCATTGCTTGCAGTAACAGTTGCAGATCCGTTACACACACCGAAGCAGCTTGCATTTGTTTGCGACTGCGTGGCGCTCAAAGGAACAAATGCACTTGCTTTGGCAATAACAATATCGCCATTGGGTGTAATTGCTAAGGGTGACACATTAAAAGTGCCGTACGATATGGTACCCCCGGTTCCCATGGAGTTTGATAAACCCTGCCCAGTCCAAATTAAAACATGATTTCCCGTAGTGGAAGCGGCTATGCCATGTCCCTTGGCTCCTCCCGAGGTAGAACCCCCGGCACCAAGCGCCATTAAACAATTTCCGTTCGTTTCATCGTATTGCAGCAGGTATGCATTATTGTTGGATCCCCCTGTAATATCAGGCAGGCTTTTGGTTCCGAAAGTACCGGTTCCTGTGTACCATCCGCTGACAAATACAGATCCGGCATTGTCATAAGCAATAGCCTGCCCGCGTTCCTGCCCCGTTCCACCACCACCACTGACAGACCAGTTGAAAACATCAGTAGCAGGATTATATGAAGCAAGAAACATGTCATCAGCACCCAGTGAAGTGAGGGCAGCGTTGCCGGGAAACTGGATGGTCTGCTGGAAAAAACCCGTAAGAACACATGAGCCGCTGCTAAGGGCAACAATACCGAGACCGTCATCATTAACATTCGAACCGGTTATCAATCCTTTGGCAGTAACCCAGGCGCCTGTGGAAGCGTTTATTTCAGCAAGAACGACATCAGTGCTGTTAACGGCACCTGAAAGCGGGATGGTTGTCGAGCCATATACAGCATTCCCACCGCTGATCCCGGTAGCGCTGCCTGTGAACACGATCTCGTTGAGCCCGGCAATATAACATATAGCGCTTCCATTGTTATTGTCCGCTGAGGCAGTAGATCCTCCTGCAGCCACCCAGACAGCAGCCCCGGTGGCAGGGTTGATTTTTATCACGCATGCTTCGCTGATACCGCTTGCAAACGCACTTATACCAAGTATAGTGCAATTGGTATTTGAACCGGTTGCACCAGTGAAATTGCCGCATGCATAGAGGTTGCCGGACGGGTCGAGGATCAAACTCTGACAATTATCATTGAAGCTGGTTCCTCCCCAACTAACTGCCCAAATATACGCCCCGGTAGAAGCATTCAGCTTTGCAACAAAAGCATCCGTGCTTCCAGCTGAATTTAATGTGGTGGCTCCGAATGTCGCCCCTGCCCCCTGGAACTGCGATCCGAAATAGACGCTGCTGCCATCTGTGCAGATACCGCCAGCGGATAGATTGTGACCGTCAGCGAGGGTACCTCCACCGCGAACCGCCCACTGGCAGGTGCCGGCTGAATTAAACTTTGCCACGAAAACATCGCCTACGCCAGCGGAAGTAACACTCTGTCCGTTGTTGAAAGTGGTAGTACCCTGGAAGACTCCTGTCACATAATAATTGCCGGAGGCATCGAGACAAACGGCTTTGCCCCATTCAGGCGTGCCGGTGGTTCCGAAAAGACTGGCACCAGTCCATGCCTGGGAGTGGGCCTTTTCAATAGTGCCTGTTAAAATAATAAAACAAATGAATGCGAACGCTGTTATACGCATCAATTTTGGGGATTGTGTGATTGGTTTTTTCATTGAGTACAAATTTTAAGAGTCAGTTAATTGTTTAGTATTGTTTAGTATTATTTATTTTTATATTTTTTTATGAATGAATCGCAGGATAAATTAAAA
>DATEMK010000564.1:0-44011 GCA_035275625.1 Bacteroidia bacterium | reverse complement strand
GCCGCTTCTTCGTGCAGGTAATCCTTGCGTTTCAATTCAAAATTACGGCCGAGGTATAATCTTCTCACCTGTTCATCGCCGGCCAGTTCTTCGGCAGAGCCGTGTTTGAAGATTTTACCATCAATCAGGAGATAGGCCCTGTCGCAAATAGACAATGTTTCATTTACGTTGTGATCCGTAATAAGGATACCGATATTTTTAAATTTGAGCCTGGCAACAATGGATTGGATATCTTCCACCGCAATAGGATCTACACCGGCAAAAGGCTCATCAAGCAAAATGAATTTGGGATCTACGGCAAGTGCACGGGCAATTTCCGTGCGCCTTCTTTCGCCTCCTGATAAAAGATCGCCACGGTTTTTTCTTACCTTCTGTAATCCGAATTCATCAAGCAATGCTTCAAGTTTTATGTTTTGTTCGTTATTTGAAAGGATGGTCATTTCCAAAACAGCTTTAATATTATCCTCCACACTTAATTTTCTGAATACAGATGCTTCCTGGGCAAGATAGCCGATTCCCCTTTGTGCGCGTTTGTACATCGGCACTTTGGTAATATCGGTTTCATCCAGAAAAATTTTCCCTTCAACAGGACGAATCAACCCGACAATCATATAAAAGGTTGTCGTCTTCCCGGCACCATTAGGACCAAGAAGCCCGACAATTTCTCCGCGATCAACATAAACAGAAACATGGTCAACAACAGTTCTCTTTTTGTAAATCTTGACTAAGTTTTCTGAACGCAAACGCATGAAGAATGTACGATTTAGGATTTATCCCGAAGGAACTCCTTCGGAGCAATTTATAATTTTATCTCAACTGACTACTGGCTACTGATCACTGATTACTAAAACGGGAACGAAAATAGTATAAATTAATTTTACATTTTTTCCGGTATCCATTCAGAACAATAACTGAAGGCTTGCACGTACGCCAAAGTTTGACGCAACGGGATTATTAAGATAGGTTAAACGCCAAAGCGCATCAATTCGTATCAGTTTCAAAATATTTTCAAGGCCAACACCGGCTTCTATATAGGGTGTGGTACGTATGTTAGAGACATTAGCCGGATCAAATAAAATCTCTTTGTTTTTCTGTGACAGATGGCCGAACAATATCCTGGCTGAAACAATTTCGCGCCAGTCCAATTTTCTTATCAATGGAATTCTGCGCAAAGCAAAACCGTCAAAATGATGTTCAGCACTTGCGCCTGCATACCTGTCAGAAACAAACTCGTAATGATTCATTAAATTAAATGCTGTGTAATCAAAAAGCCGCGATTCATTGCCGCGATGCACATACAGCAGCGGATAGGGAACATTTCCAAAAACTTTTCCCGCTTCAAAGGAATAATTCAAATGTCCGTAAGGAAATAAATTAAGCTTGTCAGTCAATCTCGCTGCAATTTTAGAATAACTGAATTCGCCATCCAGGAAATTTTTCAAACCCTTTATGTAGTTTAGCTGGAAAACAGGATTATCAGAACCCAGCGAATACCGCTTGTATTTTTTTTCAATAAATTTTTCTCCGTAAGAATATCTTGCGCTCAGCCAGAATTCCGAGGTGTGCAAATCATTTTTTATTATCGTTCTGCTGTCATTGGCATAATAATCAAAATTAATGTTGCCAACAGTGGTGTAATGATTTTTAAGATACTGCAGGCGAAAGGACAATCCCGAACGGTAGGCTGCATCATAGTAAACTTTTTGAGATTCAACTTTACACATTTTGTCGGAAGGATTGCGTTTAAATAAAATTACAATCCATCCTTCGTCTTTAAAATATCCTTCATACAAGCCGGGTTGCACCACATCATTTTTATACTGGAAGCCTATTGCCTTAAAAGGTTTTCTTTTAATAGCATAACGTATCCCTCCCATGTATTTGAAAGTTCCGTCCAATGTGCCATAAGCGCCATAGCCTTCAAATTGCCAGCGCGTGCTGAATTTTTCATTTGTTCGCCCGCCAAAACGGAACCTGATTCCTTCTAAAGTGTTGTTAGTGATTAAATGATAATAAGGGCCATAGTCAATTTTGCCATAAGGCACATAACCGGTTAATGCAACCACCACCGAACCTACATAGATCTGGAATGCAGGCAGTTTTTTTAAGGTGTCCACTAAATCATATATATCTTTTTCACGGTCTGTAAGTTTTTCAAGCCGTTCGTCTCTCCAGAACTTGTTGGGCTGATCATACGCCATTGGATCAAAACGAATGGTGGATGTTATTTTGAAAACTGAATCAGCCGGAGGCTGATTGATTTTTGTGTCTGCATAATATTGTGATTTTCGCCCGATGATGCTCATTCCCTTTTCGCGGTTGGAGAACTGCACCACTAATTGTTCACGGTCAGACACCCATTTATTGTCATCAATATTTTTGAAAACTTTTACAAATTTAAAATCGTCTACAAAATTTATCATGGCATCTTTATTAAGATACATAGTGATGCGCTGAACAGCAAACGTAGTGTCGTGAAACCAGAACTCACCATTAAACGTGAGATCGAATTTTTTCTTTGCCGAAAAAATAATTTTATAACACGTTTTCCCGTCAATAATGGTAGTATCCCTGATTAAATAATCATAATGTTTCAACCCTTCATTTGAAACAGGGCTGATAAAGCTTTTTCCGAAAACATTGATGTAATTATCATAAATTGTTATGTCGCGGTAAATGTCTTTGAGCAATTGAATCAGGGTTAAGTTTTCAACCCCGGCTGTTTTGCTTGCAATAACTATTTCACGCTTTTGTTTTGGCTTATGCTCATAATATACATCGGAAAGGGTTTCAGTAAAAAAGAAAGGCAGGAATGGTTTCCCGTTAGTGGTAACGGAATCCATGTTATCAAAAATAAATGCAAACGGTTTCATGACTTTTTTTTCTTTGATCTTATCTGAAACATTTGCAAGGTCAAATTCTATTTTTTCATACGTGCGATAGCTGAAATAATCATTATTTACAGGATCGTTCTTATCCCTGTTTTCAATTATTTTTTCCACAAGATATTCCACCGGTTTCTCCCCTGCTTTATTTGCTTCAGTTGTCACCCGTGATGCATTGGCTGTAAGCTCCACATTCAGAGTCATCCTGATAATATTTTTTACCGGTATGGTAAATTTTGCATAGCCGTCTGCTAAAACAGCGATAGCCTTTGCAGAACTGCTTATATATATGGTATAGTTTCCATCTGCATCAGTAACTGCAAAAGCTGAATCACCCGTTGCGGTGACATACGCATAATCAACCGGGTCGCGTGTTAAGGCGTCAATAACTTTTCCCGAAATGCTCCAGGTTTGCGCATTGCTTATTGTGGAAAAAAATAATATTCCAAAAAGGACAAGTAAAAACTTTTTAATTATGTACGATGTACAATTTACAATGTACGAGTTAAGTTTAAAGTTCAAAGTTCTGTTTGTTAATTCGTATTCGCTGATATTTTTCAATCCCCAAGCGCTTCCCAATACTCCACCGCTCTTCGCGTATGGGGAATAACAATTGTGCCACCTACAATATTACAAACGGCAAAAATCTCAAAAAGTTCCTCCGTGGTGACATTACATTCTTTGCATTTTCCAAGATGGTATTTTACACAATCATCACAACGCAAAACGAGCGAAGCCACCAGCCCCATCATTTCTTTTGATTTTACTGAAAGAGCCCCTTCCAGGTAAGTGTTTGTATCTAAATTATACAAACGTTTAATAACTGTGTTATCAGCCGCAAGGATTTTTTCATTCATCCGCTGCCGGTAGTCGTTAAATTGCTTTACGAGTATGTTCATGTGAATCATTTATTTTATTTAAGCAAATATAGACAGGAGTCGGGAGCCGGGAGGCGGGAGCAAATTGTAAACAATTAACAATTGATCAAGCCCCACCTGACCTCCCCGGAGGGGAGGGATGCTGACGCATATGATCGAATTTCATTTAACGGGCTTAACTTAATGACATTGTCTTCGGGACAATTCCAATTCATTAATTTAGTCCCGGTCTTATGAAAAGAAACCTGCTCTTAGTATTCACGGTTATTATTTGCGGAACATTCCTGGTCGCAGCTTTTATCTCTGCAAAATCGGGAGAGCAGGCTGCGTTTGAAAACAATTGCCAATGCAAAACACCTTTACAGATCATCACAAAAGATCTTAAAGCAGACTTTGGCGCGAAAGGCAATAATAAACATGACGACTCCTTTTCTTTCCTCGCTGCCTCTGACTGGCTCAATAAAAATTGCAGCGATTCTTTTATACTTAAATTATACATTCCACCGGGAACTTATCTTGTAGGATTGCAGCTTGAACCTGGTCAGAAAATAACCAATCCTCTGCGCAATGAGCAAAGTTTTGTGAATGACATCCGCATTACCCGTAAGGGTGTAAACATGATGGAATTGGAGAATGCAAAAAACATAATTATTTCAGGGAGCAAACGAACCGTTATCAAATACAAAAACGGTTTGCCTTTTGGCGGATATGATAAGCAGATGCAACCGGTTTCGTATATACCCTCAAACGAAGCCTGCAGCACCACTAAGGATTACAACGCCTATGCCACGCTGGGAACTTTTATTCACATAAAGAACAGTTCCTGCATAACGATTGAGCAGATTGAAATGAATGGCAACAATACTAAAATGAAACTTGGAGGATTTTTTGGCGAATGCAACGGTTATCAAATAGGTCATGATGGCATTGACGTATTTGGTTCTAAGAATATAACAGTAAAAAATATTACGTGCAATAATTTCGGGCGTGACGGTATCATGCTTTGCTACTCAAATGGCAATCCTGACTGCATACATCTTGAAAATATTACCTGCTCCGCCAATTCAAGGCAGGGCCTGAGCATTACTGCGGGGACCAATATTAATGTCGTTAACGGCATCTTTTCAAATACGGGAACCGTATTTTACAACAACCCGGGAGCAGGCGTTGACATTGAGCCGGAAGCCGGTGGAAGTTGTGTGAACATCAAATTTGCCAATTGTAAATTTCTGGATAACATGTTTTGCGGACTGATTTCTGACAATCATTTTCCCTATGTTTCGGACATCACTTTTAATGATTGCGAGTTTTCCGCTTCTCATGCCGGTTCGTGGAGCATCTGGCCCAAAGGAATGATTCGAACTGTTTTCAATGATTGCATTATCAGGGGAAGATTTACACATGTGGCCGGAATTGATTCTGCTGACCGTATGAAATTTAATAACTGTACCATCACTGACTGGAGAAAAGGGGCTAAAGACACACTTTCTTTTTGGGGCGGTTATTTGATTGATTTCGGAATTGATCCACCCGATGACCATTTTTATGAATTCAATTACTGCAATTTTGAAATTCATAAAACACTGGCAATAACTACTGTTGAAAGTAAAGATGGAAATTCGGAGAGAATCTTCAATCATTGCAACTGGAAATTTTATGTGAATGACCTTGTTAAAATAATTCCTCAATTCCCTGATTCTCCCCTGAGAGGTTTCCTCGGAAGATTTATGGGCTGTACTTTCATCAGCAATACGTTCAATGAAAAATCTCCCTCAAGAAAAAATGAAAGGCTTTATTTTATTGAAATAGATTTGAACGAGAACTCATCCGACAGCAACAATACATTTGCACCGCAAAATGGTTTGAACGGAAATAAATTCTGCCGCGTTCAGAATAATCCTGCATGGAAGTATGGATATGTATTTCAAATAAAAGATTTTTAAAGTGAAGGTTCAGGATCAAAACTCACTTTTGTCACTCGTCAATGGTCTTTGGTCTTTGGTCTATCGTCTATTTTGAGGATGAATGTTCACACTTGCTGATGATAACTGTGGAATATGGCACTCAATAAATAATAACCTGTATTTTTTCCAGCTTAAAAACTTCTGGCATAATTTTTCCGTATGTGTTTTTAACAACCGTTCTTAACATTTCACATTTTTAAAACAACACATCTATGAATCTGTTCATCAATCCATCCATCCAGGAGCTAAACAAGCTGCTGAGCCAGTGTGATGCTTCCACACCCAACCACAATTTAGTTGTTGACTATGACGGAGAAGTGCTCATTGATCCCGATTTGTCACAACCCGAAATTGACCTCGACAGGTTTAAATTCCGCATCCGCCTCCAGGCAACCGGCAAAGATTTAATCAACCGCGGATCCAGTTGGATGCGCAGTTTGCTGAACAATCTTGTTTATTGCTGGGAAAATAACACACGTTTTCCCAATCCGGCTATTAATTAAAAGAAACCGTTTTCTGGATTTTCTGTTCAGTCCTCTTTTTGGGTCATGGGTGTAAAAAAAATCCCGGGCACTACCCCGGGATTAACAATTTAACAAATTAAAATCACTTAAATCTTTACAAGTTCAGCCACAAGGCTCATCTTGACTCCTTTTTCAGCCTTCTGGTTTGGCATTACCAGTTTTTCATAACCGGGACATTCGTAAGTAAGCGTCCACCAGGTCGGCTTAAACTGGATAAAATCTGCGGCACCTTCCGGGTTCGAAAATTGCTCCATGCTGCCCTTTGTACAAGTAGCAGTAATTTTCACTCCGCCCAATGCTTCTCCCGTTGCTTTATCTCTTGTCAGGATATCAAACTCAGTATAATGAGTCGGGTAATCGTTAATTTCAAATGACGCAATCAGCTCATTGTAAAAATCTGGTGCTGTTTCCATAAACTGGGTAGCTCCCGGGTATTCGTTTCCATATTACAATCGAATAATTGACAGATCCATATTTCAGTCGTTAATCAAAGCGACAGAGATTGTAATACAGGATAAAAATCCCAAACGGGTGTCAAATTTATTTTTAAAAAGAATCAATCCTGATGATCTCTCTTTTATATCAAAAATAATTCGTGAGGAATCATACACTGATCAATTCATTTTGCCGGAAGATTGAAGTTTATCTGAATAAAGTTGCAAATACTTCATTTTTCATAAAGGCTATAAAACGGATTTAAAAAATCAAATTATTTTTTTTCAGCGGTTACTCCCCATGACTTTGCTTTTTCTTAATAACTATTTTAAATCCCCTTAAAAGTAATCCTGCAATAAATAGCAAAACTTCAAGTACAATAATTCTCATAGTAACATTAAAACAAAATGATACAATGATTAACAAAAAAGCGAGGCCATAATAATGCAATTCATGCCCAATATGTGCTACAATGGTTAGAATAATATTATTTATGGTTTGGCTTACGTAAATAGAAAGAATTATAAAATATAAGACGATAAGCGAAATAATCAAAACGATACTTAATTTGTTCTGCTGTTTCCGCAAATTGTAATATACATTCAATATGATAGATGATCCATTCATCATTCCCGCCTGTAAAACATCATGCTTATCGGATTGATTGCGGTCAAACGAGCCGATAAATATGCTTTTTCTATTCCCTTGATCACTTAAAAGGATTTTTTTAATACGCTCTGGATAAACATAAGATTCATTTAAGGTAATTAAGGATACTCTTTCTGAATCTGGGAATTCAGACTTTGCATAAGTTAACAAATTATCAATATCCTTTTGATTATAATAAAATTCAGGAACAAATTGATTCAAATAAAAGCCCCAAAATTTAAATTTTTTTTTCCGGTTATCTGAGTCAGCAATATTAAGTGTCAATTCCCTGCCATTAGCTGAAATTGTTTTATGATTTATCCTTTCATACATTTTAAGTGGTAAGCTCAAAAATGTTTTATTTTTCGAATTGCAACGTGCTAATTTATAATTCAGGAACCGGGTTTGTTCATCATCACTGCAATTTACGTATCCTCTGCTATCAGGATTAAAGTGGGATCCGGATAAAATATCCTTTTCGAATGCATTTCCATTATACTCTCCGGCTGCAATAATTTTGCGTTTTGAATCAAGCAAATCAAAATATCGTATAATACTGTCATCATAATTTATATAAGTCAAGAGTACTGTATCTCGATATGATTTTGATAATGAATCATAATAATGCTTCGGTAATTTTTCAGGATAAGCCAATGATTTTTTGGTGAATAGGACATCGCTGATTATCACTTCGTATAAATTTTGATTAGCATAAAGCCATTTTAATACAGTAGCCAATTTTTTCCTGTTTGGTACGCCCACCAAAGGAATTTTATCAATGTCTTTATCAGAAATGTCAAAATCGGAATATGCCGCTGAAATATCATGATTCACATCCAATAAAAGAAAATTGCTTTCAATAAAATCACGTTGTTTAAAATGATTGCCAAAAATCCCCCAACGCTTTATTCCTGTAAACTCACCATATAAAGATTCAACGCTAAACCAATAGCTTAAATAAACGGTAACTAATAAAGTTGCTGCAGTAAAAAACAATGATCCCAAAAAAATTACACCGAAATTTTTTTTCGTTTTTTCGCGCCAGGCATTATACTTCTCTTCAGTTTTTAATATTATTATGGAAAGAGTATGCATTTCGATTTTGAGTTTTTTAGATTTTTTGAAAATTTATTTTATTACCAATGAATCAACCATAGCATCATTAACAAAATCATACTTCTTCCGCAAATGATTTTTTACCTCTATGAGTAATTCTTCTGGAGTAATATCTGGACAAATTGATTTTAAAACACTGATTAATTGAATAACTTCCGTTTTTTCTTTATACGATAAAAATCTTAGTTCAAATTTTAAAGAGGCTTTATTTTCTTTTGGCAGACTGTTTAAAAAAGGGCATGTCCTAACAGAAACCGTATCTGTTTTATTCACTTTATTTTTTTTAACATTAACATTTTGTCCGCTTTCAAACGGTTGTTCGGAATGTAGAATTTCTGATTTTGCTTTTTTCATATCTTCAAATATTAAACCTGTTAATGAAGACATTTCTGCAACATATTTTGTATTCAGCCAATCGTTGTAATCTTGCAGGCGTTTTTTGTCCGACAAATCATTGTCGGAAAGCAATACTGTAACAACCGGTGCTATTGACAAGTCATTAAGTCCGGTGAATTGTTCATATGAACTATCCTTAAGTAGAACCTGGCTGGAAACTGTTGAATCTATTTGAATGATGTCCCCTTTTTCTGTAAACCTTGTTGCTAAAAATTGTGAAAACATATTAAGCAAAGGCATTACGGATGAGTCCTCCACGGTTATCGAATCCAATTTAAAACAAAATCGGCTGATTTCATTTTCCAGCAAAGATTTTGCTTTGGAATAGCGCGCATCAGAATTAAAAGTTATTTCTTCAGTAGCCAAATCAATTCGTCCTGGGACTTGGTTTTTTTCCTCTTGATAGGAAGTACACGATTTTATTGTAACCCATTTTGTTCCAAACAAAACTTCAATTTCGAATTTTGCCCCACCACGGATATTTGAATCAAGGTAGTCTTTAATATCTCTGCACGAAGCCATATTATTCTTTCGCATGTCATATACGACAGGCAAAAGTTGATCACACCATTCTGGTGGAAATTCAATAATTTTGACCTGTTGCAAGATAGAATCCGGTAAAATGCATTGAGGATGCAAGGAAAAGCCGGAGAAAATAAACAAGACAACAAATAATAACAATTTGCCACTGGCCGCCCGGACGAAGAAAATCTTCACGGGGTTAGAGTAAACGTTTTTCATTTTTTTAATGTTTTTAATGGTTTCAGTATTTTAACACCACCAAATCTATGAAAGAGAAACATGAAAAAAAAGTAATTTCGTAAAATCATACTAAAGTATGATATTTCATTACGTCCAACGTTTTTTCACGTTTATCACATATTTACTTTTTTATATTTGCATGAAAGTTATATTTGACATATTATTGCAAATCTTTTGAAGAGAAGCAAAAAGAAATATCTGGACAAGGGATGGCATATTTATTTAATTTACCGCATTATTAATACTTATTAAACAAAAATTGTTGATAAAAAATAAAAAAAAATAAAAATTTAATGCTCAGACAACTTTAATTTGATAAAAAAAATTTGTTTCCTTTGCAAACTTTTACTACCTTTATATTATGAGAATGAAAATCGTGAAAAATAATTTTAACTCCTAAATTTTAAAGAAATGCCTCAAGTTACATCCCAGACAATTAGCGATTTATTAAAACAAGCCATTAAACGATTCCTGTTTGAAAATCCTGGTTATAAGTGGAAAAATGATGAGGAAAGTTTTAAAGCGCTCGTAAACCACATTAATTCAAATTCCGACTTGGATTATAAACTGTCTTACTCCACGGTTTTTCAGACCTATTATTATAAATCATTAGAAAGTAGTTTTAAAAAACATGGATGTAGTTATAATATTCTGACAGCCTTAAATACTTACAGTACAGGCAAACCTTTTTCGCAAGCCATAGAAAACTTTCCTATGCCTGAATATGAAAATTTTCTCTATGAATTTCCAAACCCAGCTACAAATAACTTCCGCATAAATTTTGTGGATATACTCAGCAAATTCGAAAAAAAGTTAGAAAATTTAAATAGTATACAGGAGGTTAAAGATGATATAAAAATTATCAAAAAAATATTAAATGAACTAATGCCAATTATAAGTAAATTAATACCATTTAAAAATGTTTATATAAAAGATGAATCCACCCTTCCAACGGGACATTTCAATGATCGCGAAGCAATTGATATATTTAATATCTACAGGTCGTTGATAGAAAAAAATTTACTGCAAAAAACTGCGTTGCCTGTTTTAAGCACAGTCTTCAAATGCAAACTTGCTTTCAGTCTCCAATATTTTTTATCCAGTTTTGGAATGGCGCCATTACGGGTATTATGTAAAGAATCTGAGAGAGCAGATGGTGGAAAATTAGAAAAAATTGGTTGTGTTGTACAATATGATTATTCTGATGTTAATTTTAATAAATTGACAACCACTGAGGTTTTGGATTTAACTTTTAACAGAAATGGATACTACATTAAGGATCAGGAATATTTTGCGGAAAATAAATTGACAAATAAAAACGCCCTTTACGAGGAGTTGTTCAACAGCTATGCCGATTTTTTATATATTCCTTTTTGCACTTCTGGAGACATGTTAAAAAGCCTTACCAGGAAGCGTAATGAATTAAAGCGAAATCCTGAAGCCTGCAAATCAAAAAAAATTGACCTTTCCAGATTAAGCAAATTGCAAATAATTGGCGCAAGAGAAGAAAAAGCAACTGTCATAAATCACGTAGAAGATAAATCAGTAATTGTTACTTCAAAGAAATATCACTCATTTGCAAAAATAATTTATGAGGAATTAAAAATGCCTGCAAGCAAAATGTCTTGTTATGCATTAGGTTGTTTTATTCAGCAGATTGCTGAAGATCACAATTCCTTTTCACCAAATAGTTGGTATACCATACTCAATTTCGGTGAGTCACATCTTTATCGTAATCCTGATAAATATGGGAAAAGTTTTGAACCCATTTTGGATGAAAGAGACATTTGCCGCCCTATTGAATCAGAACTTGTCGGAGCGTTCGGAGATGGTACTCTCATTGACGTAATGTAGTTTCATAACCTCTCATTTCTCATAAGACTATGAAAAGGATTTCAAAATCTGTTTCATTTTTAATCATACTAATCTCTTAATCCATTTAATCAAGGTTCAGACAATTTACTTTTTTCTGGCTCAAAACTTGCAATTAACCGATCAATTCAACTTCCCTTTTTCCAAAAACTCCTTCCCTAAATCCCTTACACCACAAATCCCCTCACCGTCAGCACCACTCAAAATCCAAACTCATTCAACATCAGAACCTTTCCAAAATTCTCCTGAAACACTTCCTCCAAAAACAATAAATTCCTCCCGAAACCTTACAAATCCCATGTTCAAACCAAGAACTCACCTCCACCCACAAGGAAATTACCAGCAATCTCCACGAGGTGGCCGCAAATTGTCGCGGGGGCACCACGAATTTTCAAAAGCACACCTCGAATCCCGGAGAGGGAACTCATCATCCTCGTAAGCACACTGCGAATTTTTGAAAGGCGACTAAAAATCACCAAGAGCCTGCCAACGATCCCGGAGAGAGAACCCCCAACCCCGTAAAGACAACCAACGATTCCTTAAAGCACACCAGCAATCCAGGAGAGATAACCTCTGATTTCGGAAAGCAAACCACTGATTTTCGTAAAGGAACCTGTGATTGCAATAAATAAACAACTGATTGTGTCGAGGCGGCTGTTGATCCCCGCGCGGAAACCACAGATTACAAATTTGTCACAACAGATCACAGCGGGAGCGCAACAGATTGCAGTAATGTCACAAGTGATTAAAGAAAGTGCGCAGGTGATTATAAAAATACCTCCATCGCAAGCCATGCGGGCTCAACAGATCATGTAAAGGTTATTGCATTCAGCAAAAAGTTAATCAGCAATAAATTACTTTTGCAATCATTCTCCAATTATTTACCCATACAGCTTACAGGATTCACCAATTACCCAATTACCCAATTACTAATTGCCAAATGTACGATTACATCTCAGGAAAAATAATTTCAAAAACCGCCACGCACATTGTGCTCGAATGTGCAGGCATCGGGTACCAGGTAAATATTTCGTTAAATACCTACAGTAAAGTACAGGAAGGAAGCCACTGCAAAATATTTACGCATCTTGCAATTAAAGAAGATGCGCATACCCTGTATGGCTTTGCCGATGAAGACGAGCGCAGGATGTTCCGCAACCTCATCAGCGTTTCAGGCGTGGGCGCTGCCACTGCACGCATGATGCTCTCTTCCTTAACGCCCGTTGAAATTGCGCAGGCAATCGTAACCGGTAATGCGCCCGTATTGCAAAATATAAAAGGCATCGGTTCAAAATCTGCGCAGCGCATCATCATTGATCTCAAAGACAAGCTGGCAAAAACCGATGCAAACACAAAGATGATTTCCATTATCCACAATACAAACCGCGATGAAGCGTTAAGTGCTTTATTAACTTTAGGATTTGCAAAAAATGCTGCTGAAAAATCATTGGACCATGCCATCAAATCTAAAGGCACAGACCTGAGCGTGGAAGAATTAATTAAATCAGCATTGGGCAGTCTTTAAACTAATTCACTGTGAAAACGTGCAGATGCAGTTCGCATTCACTCGTATTCGTATTAAATTTTGTTTTATTTTAGCCGACTTTCTAAGCCGGAAATTAAAAAATTAAAAAAAATAATCAGGGTTTGGTTTAAAAATTCACATTCAGAATAATTATTTAAGGATTTTAAATCCACAAGGATCCGAAAACCTTAAACTTTAAACCTTACCTTAAACCATTCTTCCCCGAGGTGCAATTAAAAAAACTTGTACAATTTACTTTAAGCGCTGCATTGGTCGTTCCTGTGTTTAGCATTGTTTGGGGAACTAAGCCTGCAGAATTCAGCGGCTACAGCGATCTTTCAGGCACACCCACCATTCCGGTACCTGTTGATACTCCGCTCACAGATTCTTTAAAATATCCTTTTCATGACCGTTATTCTGATCCATATTCCAGCCAGTATAACAACACCCCTTTGTACCTGGATGATCCGGAAAATATTAAAACCACCATTGAATATAATCCTGACGAAAAACAATACGACATCAATGAGCGGATGGGTGATATGTTTTACCGCGACCCCACTTACATGACTTTTGAAGAGTTCAAGGAAGCACAATTTAAAAATTCCACAAAAAAATACTGGGAGCAGCGAAGCAGCGAAAATGACATTTTGCAGCGAAAAGGATTCAATCCAAAAATCTATATAGGCAGCGATGTTTTTGACCGTATTTTCGGAGGCAACACCATTGACATTCGTCCGCAGGGTTCCGCAAGCCTGAAATTCGGGCTCAAGATTCAGCACAGTGAAAACCCTGCTGTACCTGTTAAACAGCGCACCAATACTTCATTTGAATTCAATGAACAAATTCAGATGAATGTAATTGGAAACATTGGCGAAAAAATGAAGCTTGGCGTGAATTACAACACAGAAGCGGGTTTTGATTTCGAAAATAAAATGAAGCTGGAATATACGGGCAAAGAAGACGAGATCATCCAGAAAATTGAAGCAGGGAATATTACGCTTCCGCTGACAGGTTCATTGATACAGGGAACACAAACACTTTTCGGAATCAAGACTGCCCTGAAATTCGGAAGAATGAACGTTACCACTGTTTTCTCCCAGCAGAAAGGACAACGTTCAACGATTAATGTCCCGCCCGGTGGAGGCCAGATTACAAATTATGAAATACTGGCAGACCAATATGAAGCTAACAAGCATTTTTTCCTTGCACAATATTTCAAAGACAATTATGATAAGGCATTAAAAAATCTTCCCGTTATTAATTCCCCGATTAACATCACTAAGATTGAAGTTTGGAAAACAAACAGGACCGCTGCATCTGAAGCCAACCGCGATGTGGTAGCCTTTATGGATTTAGGCGAATACAATTATTTTTCTTTAAATTTAATTTCACAGGGAACCTCCGTGTATCCATCTGACAGCTTATCAAACAATCTTTATAAGCTGATGACAACCACTTATAAAGGAATCAGGAGCGGGGACAATGCAGCTTCCATTTTAAGCGGATTAAGCAGTGCCCCGACCAATTTTGACGCGCAGCAGGATTATGTGGTCATCAGGAATGCAAAAAAATTAGAATCTACAGAATACGTTTTCAATCCGCGGTTAGGATATATTTCACTTAACTCTGCTTTAAATCCTGACGAAGCCATTGCGGTAGCTTTTGAATACACAATCGGAAACACTGTTTACCGGGTAGGTGAATTAAGCACTTCGGGTGTGGAGCCACCGAATACTTTAATATTAAAGCTGATTCGAAGTAAGTCTCAAATCCCTGAGTTGCCTACGTGGGATCTGATGATGAAAAATATTTATTCGCTCAACGGGTACCAGATCCAAAAGGAAAATTTCAAGCTCGATGTGCTATATGCCGATGATGCTGACGGAGGCAAGAAGAAAAGATACATTTCCGCTGGTGCAACAGAATCTTTTATAAACGGGAATCCGCTGATCAAGATTTTTGGCCTGGATACACTTAATTCTAATGGGGATGCAGGTGGAGATGGCGTGTTTGATTTTGTAGAGGGCATTACCATTAATACACAAAACGGCAGAATTATTTTTCCTGAAAGAGAACCATTCGGAAGTTACCTGAAATCTAAGTTTAATGATCAAACCCCGGCAGGGCCATCCTCAAAATATATTTACCAGGAATTATATGATTCCACACTTACAGTTGCGCAACAGTTTGCCATAAAAAATAAATTCAGCATTGCAGGAAGCTACCAGAGCGCAAGCGGTGCTGAAATTTCACTGAACGCAATTAATATCCCGCAGGGTTCGGTTACCGTTACAGCCGGGGGAGTGCCTCTGACAGAGAACACTGACTTTACAGTTGATTATAATTTAGGGCGCGTTAAAATTATCAATGCGGGTATCCTTGCATCAAATACTCCCATTCAAGTTTCTGTGGAGAGCCAATCCTTATTCAGCATACAGTCCAAAACGCTATTAGGCGCCAGGTTCGACTATGCTATTTCAAAGGATTTTACCGTTGGAGGAACCTACCTTCATCTCAATGAACGCCCCATCACTCAAAAAGTAAATATCGGTGATGAGCCCATTTCAAATACTATCTGGGGAGTTGACGGAACATACAGAACGGATTCACGGTTCATCACCAAATGGGTGGACAAGCTGCCTTTTCTTGCAACAAAAGAAAAATCAACGGTTACCGTTTCCGGTGAATTTGCACAGTTAATCCCCGGACATTCAAGCGCCATTGGAAGCGGGGGCAATGCTTATATTGATGACTTCGAAGGCAGCCAGTCAACCATTGATATTCGCAATGCGAACACCTGGTTTTTAGCAAGCACTCCCCAGGGAATACCGGGCAGATTTGAAGAAACGCAGGGAATGTTTATTGACAGTCTGCGATATGGCTTCAACCGCGCAAAATTTGCATGGTACACGATTGATCCTTCCGTTTTTTACAGGGCTAACGCCAGCCTGCTGCCACCCAATATTTCCAATGCCGAACTTTCTAACAATAACGTAAGAGCAGTTCTTGAAAACGAAATTTTTCCAAACAAAGAAAATCCAAATAATGTTCAGACAGAATTATCGGTTCTTAACCTGGCATTTTACCCTGGCGAACGTGGTCCTTATAATTATGATGTTGAACCAACATCAATATCAGCGGGTATAAGTCCAACTACAGGAGAATTGCTTAATCATAAAAGCAGGTGGGGCGGAATTATGCGAAGAATTGAAACCAGCGATTTTGAATCCTCGAACGTACAGTTTATCCAGTTTTGGATAATGGACCCTAAAAATAATGAAAGCTTAGACAAGGATGGTGGAAAATTGTACTTTGACCTGGGGAATATTTCAGAAGATATTTTAAGTGATGGTCAGCAGTTTTTTGAAAACGGTTTGCCCGCAGCAACAAATAACTTTTCAGTGGATACCAGCTCATGGGGATTATTTCCGACAACCGAATATTTACTAAACGCCTTTGACAATGATCCTGCTTCAAGAAAATTGCAGGATGTGGGCCTGGACGGATTATCCACAACACAGGAACAATCATTTTTTCAACAGTCATTCCTGGACAGGCTGAATGCTTTCGGTGCATCAACTGCCGTAATAGATACTGCTCAGCGGGATCCTTCATCGGATGACTTTCATTATTTCCGCGGCTCTGATTTTGATAATCTTTCTCTTGGCGTTCTTGACCGTTATAAAAAATACAATGGCACTGAGGGCAACTCAAATTCAGATACACCGGAAGGTTATTCTATTTCAGCCACTACTATTCCTGATAATGAAGATATCAACAGGGATTTCCAGACAGACCAGGATGAAAGTTATAATGAATATGAAATAGATTTCAGCCTGCCATCTTCATCCTGGAAATATGTGGTGGATTCTACATCTAATCCTGCACAAACTCCTGATGGACTTGGCAGAACTGTTAAATGGTATCAATTCAAAATTCCCATCAATGATCCGGATGCAATTCTTATAAACCATGGAGCTAATTTAAAATCCGTAAACTTTGTTCGCATGTATATGAGAGAATGGGAAAATCCGGTAATATTACGCTTTGGGAAATTGGAATTTTTAAGAGGAGAATGGAGAAGGTATGGTTTCCCGATTGACCTTCAGGATCAATCAATATCTTTGGATTTACAGGCCTTCGATTTTGATGTAACGGTGGTAAACCTGGAGGAAAACGGAAAACGCTCACCTATCCCTTATGTTATACCACCGGGAATTGAAAGAGAAATAAATGTTGGTACGACCAATAACCAGCAATTAAATGAACAATCGCTGGCAATAAAAGTATGCAATATGCCGGATGGAGAATCACGCGCGGCATACAAATCCACCCAGTTTGATGTGCGGAATTATAAGAATATAAAAATGTTTATTCATGCTGAAGAATGGGGCTGCGGTCAATGTGCAACAACAACGAGGGATAATGATGCCGTTGTCTTTGTTCGTCTCGGAACCGATTTCAGCGCAAATTACTATGAATATAATATCCCATTAAAATTAACAACTCCCGGCACTACCAGCGCTGAAGGAATCTGGCCAACGGCAAATGAGTTGGATATTGAGATTGCAGCATTGGTTAATTACAAACTTGCACGAGATAAAAAAGTTAATTTTAATACCACATTATATTCAATTCCTGATACAGTTATTGATGGTAATGGAAGATTAATCCGTGTTGTTGGTAACCCAAGTTTAAGTAATGTTAAGTCAATAATGATCGGTATAAAAAATCCTGATGCTACATTTTTTAATCCTTACAGCCCGGATGATGATGGACAACCAAAATGTGTGGAAATATGGGTCAACGAATTACGCATGACCAATTTCAATGAAAAAGGCGGATGGGCAGCAACTGCACGGGTACAGGCTAAATTAGCTGATCTGGGTAATGTGACAATTTCCGGAGCAAAAAGCACGTATGGTTTTGGTCCGCTTGAAAGTAAAATAAATGAACGGCAGCAGGATAACAGGGAGCAATACGATATTGCATCATCATTGGAGCTGGGAAAATTCTTTCCTCAGAAAATCGGTCTTTCTATTCCTTTTTATATTGGCTATTCAAAAGCCATTGCAAATCCTTATTACAACCCGCTTGATCCTGACGTGAGATTTAATGATGCGCTGGATAATCTTCCGGACGATGCCCAGCGAAATGAACTGAAAAAAATAACGCAGGATTACACACGAAGAAATAGCTACAATTTTACTAACGTCAGGAAAAATAAAACAGGGAACGCCACAAAATCTCATGTCTATGACATCGAGAATTTTAATTTTACCTATGGGTACAGTGAAATTTACAGGAGAAATGTGAACACTGAATATGATTTGCAGAAAGATTATCTTGCCGCTATCGGCTACAACTATTTTTCAACGGCAAAAGGATTTTCTCCGTTTGCAAAATCCAAAGGGTTCAAATCAAAATATGCAAAGCCAATAAAAGATTTCAATATCAATTTTATCCCTTCCAACTTCAGCTTCCGAACCGATGTGAACAGGCATTACGGTGAACTCAAGCTCAGAAATATAAATGACGATCAGTTCGCTCCCCCGCCTACTTATGATAAGCGGTTTTTGATGTCGCGTCAATATGCCCTCACATGGGACCTGACAAAATCTTTGAAGTTTGATTTTGATGCAAACAATATTGCACGCATTGATGAACCGCCCGGACGGCTGGATACTCCGGCAAAAAGAGACTCTATGTGGTCAAACTTCTGGAGAGGCGGACGCAATACCGATTATCACCATTCGGGAAATCTTTCTTATAATGTTCCTTTAAACAAGTTACCCATCACCGATTGGGTGAGTGTGAACACGCGCTACGGTTTTGATTACCACTGGACCGCTTCTTCCCTGATCTATGACCCGGTTTCATTAGCGCCCCGGATTAATCCCGCACTGGGAAATACCATTCAAAATTCAAATAGCAAACAGGTAAACGGAACATTCACATTTTCCTCGTTGTATAATAAAGTTCCTTTATTCAAAAAATTATTAAGTCCTCCAAAACCAAAACCAAAAGCACAGCCTAAACCGAAGGTGGATGAAAATGCACCGAAAGATTCGGCAACAGTTAAGAAACCGCCAGTGCCAAAAGAAAAAGAATACGGGGCCGTGGTAAGAGGTATTGCAAAAGTATTTTTAAGTATAAAAAATTTCACGCTTAATTATACTGAAACAAAGGGAACATTATTACCGGGTTATATACGAACATCCGAGTTGTTGGGACAAGACCTTTACAGTGGCGGACCTGCACCGGGATGGGGATTTGTATTTGGCCAGCAGGATTCCCTGTTTAAATACAGGGCGGCAAATAACAGGTGGATTACGCGTGACTCTACTATGAATAACCAGTTCACCAATACCCTGACACGGAATTTAACATTGCGAAGCACCATCGAACCCGCATCCGGCTTGCGTATTGAGCTTAATGCAATGAGAAGCCGTGCGCAAAATCATTCTGAGTATTTCCGTTATTTCAAAACATTGACCGGAGAAGAAGGATTTAATTCTTTCAGTTCGATTGATGCAGGAAATTTCAGCATCTCGTGGCTTACTATAAATACGGCTTTCACAAAGGATAATAAAGATTATACTTCTGATGTGTTTAATAAGTTTAACGAGAACCGGAGGATAATATCCAAAAGACTTGCAGAGCAAAACTCATTGTCAAATGGATTTGATAGTACAGATGTATATCGTGACGGGTTTGGAGCCACATCACAGCAGGTGCTCACCTTCGCTTTTCTTTCTGCCTACTCGGGAAAAGATGCAAACAAGATCAGCCTGAATCCGTTTCCATCAACTCCCTTGCCGAACTGGCGCATTACGTATGACGGATTATCCAAATTGGCTTTTGCTAAAAAACTATTTCAAAATGTGAGCTTAACCCATGGTTACCGTTCATCGTACAGCATTAATACGTATGCAACAAGCCTGCTGTTCAAACAGGACGGAAGTGCGCGTGACCAGGTAAATAATTTTATATCGCGCTATGAATTCGGGCAGATTTCAATTACCGAAGAGTTCAGCCCGCTGTTAGGAATTGATATCGGATGGAAAGTCAATAAAAATACATTATCCACACGGGTTGAATTTAAAAGAGACCGCAACCTGTCCTTAGATTTCGCAGGTATTCAGCTGACCGAAATCAAGGGAACGGAACTTACTATCGGGGCCGGCTATCGCTTTAAGCCCAAATTCAAATTAAAGATTGCAGGAAAACAGCAGTCCATGAACAATGATCTGAATATTACGGCTGATGTTTCTTTCAGAAAGAATACCACCATTTTGCGAAAGCTCCAGGAACAAATAGATCAGCCTACAGCGGGACTGAAATCTTATAGTTTTGATATTGGCGCTGATTACGCAGTAAGTGAACGATTTAATATTAAAGCATATTTCAAAAGAGACGGAACTACACCGCTCATTTCTACTTCGTTTCCAAACACAAGCACAGAATTCGGATTCATTCTGCGGTTTACATTAGCGCAATAATCATCATCAACGAATACGAATCAATTCGAATTTACGAATAGCAAAAATTGATTTTCTAATATCTAATTTTAAACTTCAAACTAACTATCATGAACATACCTGACGACCTGCTTTATACAAAAGAACATGAATGGATTCGCATAGAAGGCGATCATGCTGTAATAGGCATTACTGATTTTGCCCAAAGCGAACTGGGAGACATTGTATACGTGGAGGCAGATACCATCGGTGAAATCCTCGACAAAGAAGCCGTTTTTGGAACGGTCGAGGCGGTAAAAACTGTTTCTGATCTTTTTATGCCTTTGTCAGGTGAAGTGCTTGAACTGAATTCCGGACTTGACTCGCAGCCTGACTCTGTGAATAAGGATCCTTACGGCAATGGGTGGATGATAAAAATAAAAATAACCAATCCCTCAGAAGTGAGCAGCCTGCTGAAAGCAGATGAATACAAGGCGCTCATTACACCGAAAGCATGATGCATGTTTCTTCGTCATAATATTGCCGGAATACTTTGGGCGATTCTTATTTTAATTCTTTGTGTTCTTCCCGGGTCCGCCATTCCTCACTATAGGTGGACAGACCTGCTTTCAATAGATAAAATCATTCACGCTTTTTTATTCATTATATTAACGCTGCTGCTTATACGCGGCTTTAAAAGACAAACCCGGTTCTCTTTTTTAAATGTGCATACGCTTACTCTTATTTTTTTATTTTCTGTTATTTATGGTGGCTTGCTGGAACTGATGCAGAACTATTGCCTGGCAGACCGCACCGGAAGCTGGTTTGATTTAATTGCAAATGTTACAGGATGCATCTTGGGAATTATCATCAACAATTACCTGAAGAGAAAAGAACTGAAACTTTTTGGGTTCGGACTCTGAGCAAAAATTTTAAGGAGCTTCTTAATTCGTATTCTTTAATACAATTTTTCTAACTTTGATAAAAATAAACCTGATTTAAAACCTGCCGGTAACCTTTGACTTTCCCGATCCCGATAGTTATCGGGACGGCATAAACGTTAAACCCTTAAACCATGAACACAACTTTTAATTTAAACGCAATAGACATTGTTCCCATTGACCAGACCGGGGTGGAAGAGCGGGTTTCGCGTTTGACAAAGCGCAGCATTAAAAAAGAATCGAAAGTGGCCGGGTTGAAAATGGCAATCAGCATGATGGACCTCACCACGCTTGAAGCGCGCGATACCCCCGGAAAGGTGCGGCAGCTTTGCGCCAAAGCTCTGCGTCCTCATGAATCATTCCCGGATATTCCATCTGCAGCTGCCGTATGTGTGTATCCGAACTTAGTTCGTGTGGCAAAAGAAGCTTTGAAAGGAAGCAAAGTAAAAGTGGCGGCAGTTGCAACTGCATTCCCGAGCGGCATGTCAACCAGGAAAGTAAAATTAGAGGAAACAAAATTTGCTGTAAATGAAGGAGCTGATGAAATAGACATGGTGATTTCGAGAGGGAAATTCCTGAACGGGGATTACAATTTTGTATTTGATGAAATAGCGGCAGTGAAAGAAGCGTGTGGCGAGGCGCATCTCAAAGTGATTTTAGAAACCGGTGAACTAAGCACCCTTGATAACGTTCGCCTGGCAAGCGACATTGCCATGCATGCAGGCGCTGATTTTATTAAAACATCCACCGGGAAAATTCAGCCTGCGGCTACGCTGCCTGTTACGTTAGTAATGCTCGAAGCTATTCGCGATTTTTATTATAAAGAAGGAAAAATGATCGGGATGAAACCTGCTGGCGGGATTGCAACTGCGAAGCTGGCTTTGCAATACCTTGTTGTCTTAAAAGAAACCCTGGGAAATGCCTGGCTCTCTCCTGATTACTTTCGTTTTGGCGCCAGCTCTCTTGCAAATGATCTGCTCATGCAGCTTGTAAAAGAAGCTTCGGGTGTTTACCAGAACCTGGATTATTTTTCTAAAGATTAATTCGCCCGGGGAATTATTTTTCCTACCTTTCCGCTTCCAGAAAAAATCTTCGGGGAAATGAGAAACATAAGTATTGTCATTTTATTCTTTATTGCCCGGATAACGTTTGCTCAAACAGACATTGAACCTACCGATGCATTTAAAATATCCGGCAAAGTGAAAAACGAAAAAACAATCGCACTTGCCGATTTAAAAAATTATAAAAGCATAACACTGCAAAATATAAATACAAGCTGTACTGCAAAGCAAAAGGAAGTGGCAAAAGAAGTGAAAGCTGTCCTGTTGAAAGACATTTTAGACAGTGTTGCCTTTCTATATGAAACTCCGCGCATGTTAAATGAGTTCTATTTTAAATTTGTTGCTTCTGACGGATACACCATCGTGTATTCCTTCAATGAAATTTACAATACCGAAACGGGCAATAATATGTACATCGTTACAGAAAAAGACGGAAAAGTTATTAGCGAAATGGAGAACCGGATATTGCTGCTGACTACCAGCGACATTAAAACAGGGAAGAGAAATATAAAAGGACTTGCCAATATTATTGTTTGCAAAGCAGAATAACTATATCATCCTCCGGTGGTAATTGATCTGGCCTAAATGATAGTTGAAATGCGTTACAAGGTGAAGCAGCATAAAATCTGTGGTTACGATTTTTCCGTGTTTTTCAAGCGGGTAGGTTTTCTCAAAATCACCCGGGGGCATTTTGTTTAAGGTGTCTTTTACCACTGAAATTGTTTTATCAATATCCTGAAGCAAATCTTTTCGGGGAATATTTTTTAATGAGAATTCATTGTCACGGTTTCTTATATATCCCGTATTGCCAAGCGTGGCTCCTATGAAATGATTCAGGTTGCCGGTTAAATGTAAACATAAATTTCCGGCAGAATTGCTGATCCCATCTTTAACAATCCATAATTTATTTTCATCAGAATAGCCTTCAATTTCTTTTTTCAATTGAAGCAAATCACGCTCAAAAATTTCAATGAGTGTTTCTTTAAGCATTTGACAAGTAACGGCTGATAAAATTGTTATTAATGCACCACCACAATTTTCCCCCTGCCAATCATTTCATTTCCTGAAATTACTTTGTAAAAGTAAATCCCGTCTGAAATATTTTTTGTTTCGATTATGGAATTGTTTTGCTGTAACGAAGAGATCAAAACTTCCTTGCCGGAAAAATCAGTAACAATGATTTTGCTTTCTGAATTTTGTTTTTTTACCAGGCTGATATAAATTTTATCTGACGCTGGATTTGGATAAACAGAAATCTGAGAGGAAGGATTATTATCAACAACATTTACATTTGTAGAAACATCTGTTAATTTTTTCTGATTGGAATTAATAATCTGCCGGAGATTTGCGCTTGGGTTATAATAGGAAACAAAGGCAATAACGTCCATATCAAAATCTTTCCAGGAAGCAGGGACTGGAATATTTGTAAAGGTGTGCGAGTAAGTGTTTCCTGCAAGAGGTGAGTTCGGAATCACTCCTGTCATGCCCCATGCGCCTGTTTGCACTTTGCGAATCACCCGGTGATGTACATAACCCACTATCGGGTCTCCGGCTCCGTAATATGGATGCCCGACAGCAGTGTTATAATAATTTGTCTGATCATACCCGAAACCAAATCCCGTTACACTGTCTTCAACGAGAAATAAATTCAAACGTAAATCTCCAGGTGCAGGTGTTGTTAAAAACGAAGCATCAACCGTACAGTTTAACAGGCGTGTGACCGAGTCATATTGATTTGTGATGAACACATCAACCACCGGGGGATCATTCAAATGAGCCACGCAAACACTGTCCCATTTTTGGCGCGAGATAGCAATATAAGGCGGGGATGTATAAACAGGAATCGGGTAATCACCCCTGTCTATTGTTGCTCCCGGTGCAAATGTGGTAAATGCATTGGCTATAGTAATGCTTTCAGGAACCGTCATGGAATCTGTTCCGAAACCTGCGTGGTGCGTAACCCAGAAGACCTGGGGATGGTCAATGATTAATTGCGCGGCCACTAAATCCCCGTCAGGGCAAAAGCCACAGGGAGCTGTGGAAAATTCTTCAAGCAGGATATGCTTAATCCCTGCCTGTCCGAAATTTTTTCCTGTTAAAGCAAAAATGAATGATGCGAGGAGCAGAAGTTTTTTCATCGTGTTTTATTTAACAACAATGATACAAAAATTATTTATTATTGTGCAAACAAATTTGAGACACTTTATTTTCTTTATTAATTTTCAGAATGACCAAAGCGCGTTTAGAAGCATTCAGCGATGGAGTGCTTGCAATTATTATCACCATCATGGTGCTGGAATTAAAAGTTCCGCATAGTACAGACATTGAAGATTTAAAACTGCTGTTGCCGGTTTTTCTGAGCTACGTGATGAGTTTTATCTTTATCGGGATTTACTGGGGAAACCATCATCATTTGTTACACACGGTGCATCATGTGACCAGTAAAATTATCTGGGCAAACCTGCATTTATTGTTTTGGTTGTCATTGATTCCGTTCGCCACAGCATGGATGGGAGAAAATCATTTTGCCAACCAGCCGGTAGCTGTCTATGCAATATTAATGTTATTGTGCAGCGTTGCTTATTATATACTTCATCAAACTATCATGGCACATCATGTGCACAGCACTTCGCTTATTGAAGCGCTGAAAAAGCAAAAAAAGAAAGGAATGATTTCAAGCGCACTTTATACTGTTGCTGTTCCAACAGCATTATTCTATCCTGTGGTTTCTGCTCTGCTTATTGTCACAGTTGCTGTGCTCTGGATAATTCCGGATCAGAATATTGAAAAGGCACTAAAGGAATAGACTGCATTCAAATCTCTCTCACCATCAGGTTTTCACAAAAATCAAGCAATGGTTTTTTATTTTCTGCCGGAAGGTTTATTTCGGCAAAATGCTGCAATGCATTGTTATGAAAATGCTGCATTTCGTCTTTCGCTAATTGTTTAACATGTGCTTTATCAAAAAGAGAAATAACTGATTTTAGCTTTTCATCTTTATTAACAGTTGACGATTTAACGTAAAGTTGTTCAAGCATCTTGCGCGATTGTTCATCAAGAACTTCGGCCGCTTTGAGAAACAAAAAAGTTTTTTTACCGGAAAGAATGTCTCCTCCCACCTGTTTTCCGAATTTGGTTTTATCCGCATATACATCGAGCAAATCATCCCGGAGCTGAAATGCAATTCCGATATTTTTTCCAAAGTTGTATAAATGTCCGGCATCCGGGGAAGATGCCCCGGCAACGATGGCTCCTATCTGCAAGCTCGCCCCAAGCAGCACAGCTGTTTTGCAGCTTATCATATTTATATAATCTGCTATGCAAATATCATTATGCTGTTCAAAATTCATATCCAGCTGCTGGCCTTCGCAAACTTCTATGGCCGTACGCGAAAAAATATCAAGAATATCTTTTACAATTTTATTTTCCGCCATCATCATTAGCTGATACGATTTGACAAACATAGCATCCCCGGAAAGAATAGCAGTGCTGACATTCCATTTTTCATGCACCGTTTGCCTGGATCTCCGCAACGGAGCATTGTCCATGATATCATCATGCAACAAAGTAAAATTGTGGAACAGCTCGATTCCGAGCGCAGCCGGAATTGCTTTTTCAACATCACCGCTAAACATATCACACCCCATCATAACAAGTACCGGGCGCATTCTTTTGCCTCCAAACGAAAGCATATAGCGTATAGAATCGTATAATTCTGCAGGATTGTTATTCAATGCTAATTTGGCTAATGCATTTTCGATTTTCGATTTTAAGTCTGCGGGGCTGTGCATTTGGTCAGGGATCGGGGTGAGGAGCAGAAATTTACAGTTTACAGTTCAAAAAATGAGATTAAAGAATTTGGGGTTTAAAGGCAGCATATAAAAGGTAACCATCAAGTCCACCATCATTTTATTTTGTCCATCATAAAAAATCAATGTTCATTATGCCTGAATGATTTGATGAGTTTTTTGATGCCTTCGTCAAGCGTGGTCATTTTTCGGTTAAGCAGCTTATTCATTTTGTGAATGTCAGGGCATCTTCGCGTCATGTCGCCTTCCTTTAATGCGGGAAGATGAATCATTTTTGATTTACTGTCAGCAAGCTTGATTACTTTTTTCGCAAGATCAAGAACAGTGATTTCATTGTCGCTGCCAACATTTACCACATCATTGACAAATTTATTTTTATAAAACGCATTCACCGTTGCATCAATGTTGTCGTCAATATAGCAGAAGGTACGTGTCTGCATTCCATCACCATATATAGTAATGTCTTTATTGTGTATGGCAGCATGCAGAAACCGGGACATTACAAAGTCATTACTCTGCTTTGGTCCGTAAGTGTTGAAGAAACGAAAGATGGTGAAATCTAAATCGTATTCTTGTTTGAATGCACGGAGATATGCTTCTCCAACATTTTTCACAATTGCATAAGGCAACCGTGAGTTAAGAGGAGTTGTGTGTTCATTTTGAGGAAACTCTACAGGCTCTCCGTAAACTTCAGAGGAGGAAGAATAAAACACTCTCTTTACGCCTGTGTTTTTAGAAAGCGTAAGAATATTTTTAATTCCTTCCAGGTCGCGTAATACCAAAGCGGGATTGGCAAGCGTCCTTTTTACCCCCACAAGAGCGGCATAGTGAAAAACATAATCAAACTGGTGAGCAAAGAAAATACTCGAAATGTCCTTGAAGTAATTTACATCGGCTTTAATAAAACGCACATTTTCAAGTTTTGCTTTGGGGATCTTTGCATGGGTACCTGTTTGCATGTTATCTGCAATTACTACAAAATTATTTTTGTTTTCAGCCAGCTTTTCTACAAGGCTGCTTCCGACAAAACCTGCCCCGCCCGTTACTAAAATTTTATTTTCCATCTTTTTGATGTATGATTTAAGATATACGATTTAAGATTTACAAAGTACAAAGTACAATTTATAATTCACAATTCACAATTCAGGACCGACAACCAGTAACTGACAATTAACAATTAACTAATAACTAATAACTAATAACTAATAACAATCTCCATCAATCTGTAATTTTTAGCAAGTATGCTCCATACCCGCTTTTGACTAACGGCTGCGCTAATACACGCAATTGTTCAAGGGTGATAAAACCCATGCGGTAGGCTATTTCTTCAATGCAGCCGATTTTTAATCCCTGCCTTTCTTCGATTACATATACAAACTGTGAGGCCTGCATCAGTGAAGCAAATGTACCTGTATCTAACCAGGCAGTTCCGCGCCCGAGTATTCCTACTTTTAATTTGCCTCTTTTCAGATATTCTCTGTTAACATCCGTAATTTCATATTCTCCGCGCGGACTTGGTTGTAAATTTTTAGCAATTTCCACCACATCGTTATCATAAAAATATAATCCCGGAACTGCATAATTTGATTTAGGCTGCTTAGGTTTTTCTTCTATGGAAAGAACTTTTCTATTTTTATCAAATTCAACTACTCCATAACGATCCGGATCGGAAACATGATAGGCAAATACCACTCCCCCTTCCGGATCATTATTTCTTTGTAAAAGCCCAGCCATGTCTGTTCCGTAAAAAATATTATCGCCAAGAATTAAAGCCACTTTTTCTTTCCCGATAAATTTTTCACCGATCACAAATGCCTGTGCCAGGCCATTCGGAACGGACTGTTCTGCGTATTGAAAATCACAGCCTAAATTTTTCCCATCACCAAGCAGTTTTTTAAAATGAGGAAGGTCATGGGGGGTGGAAATGATAAGAATTTCTTTGATTCCTGCAATCAAAAGCACAGAAAGAGGATAATAAATCATCGGCTTATCATAGATGGGCATGAGCTGTTTGCTCATGGCAAGTGTTAAAGGGTGGAGCCGTGTGCCGGAACCACCTGCGAGGATAATGCCTTTCATAAAAGGTTTGAGGTTTGAAGTTTGAGGTTGACCAATTGTTTACTGTTTACTGTTTACTGTGTTTTCGTTCTTCCTTATCTCCAACTCATCAAGCTCAATATCTTCGTCTTCATTGAGAAATTGTAACAACGGCTCCTGCAGGAATGCTTTGGTAGTCATTTTTCTTTCAAGCGAAATAAGAAATGCAGGAAGCAAAATTAAGTTGGAACACATGGCAACCAATAAAGTTATTGAAATTAAAACACCCAGCGATGCAGTCCCCCCAAAGCTGGAAGCCGTGAAAATAAAAAATCCTGCAAACAAAATCACTGCAGTGTAGATCATGCTTACTCCCGTTTCTTTAATGGTGAGTGAAACCGCTTTTGAAATGCTCATGTGCTTATGACGCATTTCCTGCCTGTATTTTGTAAGAAAATAAATGGTTCCGTCTGAGGCAATTCCAAATGCAATGCTGAAAATAAGTATGGTAGAAGGTTTTAAAGGAATATGAAAATAACCCATCAGTCCGGCAGTAATAAATAAAGGGATCACGCTCGGTAAAATGCTGAGAGCTATCATGCGGAATGACATAAACAAAAGAAACATAATGATTGAAATTAAAAAGATGGCAAGGAAAACACTTTCCAAAAGATTTGTAAAAAGGTAATCGTTTCCTTTCAAAAAGATCAGGCTGTTGCCGGTAATGGTTGTTTTGTATTTAGCCGGGGGGAAAATAGAATCAATTTTTGGTTTGAGCTCATTCACCAATTGTTTCATTCGCACGGAACCAACATCTGCCATTTGCACACTCACACGGGTGATTTGTTTCGTGCTGTCAATAAATGAACGAAACATGCTTTGCTTATTTTTCATTTCTCCGAGGTATTCAGCGATCTGCCCTAACTCAATGCTTCCCGGTAAAATATAATATTTCGGCTCACCGTCATTGTATGCCTGGTTGACAAATTTGATAATATCAACAACTGAAAGCGGTTTTGCAAATTCTGCATGCGTATTTAATTCTTTGGTAAGCCGGTTTATTTTTTGCAAGGTGACATGCTGAAGCGCTTTGCCTTTTTCTTTAGCGTCAATTGAAATTTCAAAAGGCAGCACTCCGTGAAAATTGCTTTCAAAAAATTTCAAATCAAGATACACAGGATTTTTTTTGGGAAGATCATCCACCACATATCCTATCGTATTCAGCTTGCTCATGCCATAAAAAGAAACCAGCAGCAATGCAATCACAACAGCATAAATAATTTTTGTTTTATGATGAACCCATTTGTCAATGGATTCTAAAAGGAAGCTTATTTTTTTCCCCTGCAAATGTTCTGTATGCTTAATGGAAGGCGCAGGCAAAAAGCTGAACATAATCGGAATTAAAATTAAAGAGATCAGGTAAGTGGACATTACATTGATAGCCGCAATTAATCCAAACTCCATCAATATATTGCTGTTTGTAAAATAGAAAACACCAAAGCCGATGGCTGATGTTGTATTGGCCAGAAAAGTTGTAAGCCCTATCCGCTGCACCATTTGCTGCAGCGCTTTTATTTTATTCCGGTGCAGGCGATATTCTGTGTGATATTTATTCAGAAAAAAAATGCTGTTGGGAATTCCGATAACAATGATCAGCGGAGGAATGAGAGAGGAAAGAATAGTTATCTTGAATCCCATTAAAGATAATGTGCCGAGAGACCATACTACTCCGGCAATCACGACTAAAAGCGAAAACAAAACTACCCGGACATTTTTAAAAAAGAATAGAAGGATGACAGAACAAACTCCGAGAGCGAGCAGTAAAAACAATTTAAGTTCATCCGACACCATTTTTGTCACAGCAGTCCTGATATATGGCAAGCCAGATAAATGAACCTCCACATTATTTGACTTACCGAAAGCCAGCGCTTTCTCTTTGATGATATTTACAATTTCTATCCGGTTTTTGGTATTTAATTTTTTCTTGTCAAAAGTGATTGCCATCAATGTTGCATCTGTTTCTTTGTTGATGATAAACCCCTGGTAAAATACAAGATGATCCAAAATATTTTTGATGCTGTCTACTTCCCGCTGCAAGCTCAGTGTGTGCGTGACAAGCGGTTTTACATCAAACTTTTTTGCTTCTTCATTTTTTGTGATGTTGTAAATATTGGCTGCTGAAACCACCGCTTCAATGCCGTCAATGCTTTTTATTTCGTTTCCGAGAGTAAACCATTCATTGAATTTTTTGAGCTGAAAAAAATCTTTATCCTTCACTCCAATCACAAGCACGCTGCCATCTTCACCAAACTGCCGCTTAAATTTTTCGTATTCGATAAAATACTTATCCGTTTCGGGCAGCACTTTTGCAAAATCATAGCTTAACTGAATTTTGGTTGCCTGGTAAGCAAAAAAAGCCGTTATCACTGACATGAAAATAAGTAGTGGAATCCGATTGCGTAAAATGAACTTTGAAATAAATAAAAACATCCTTTTCGATTAGCGGGTAAAATTACGCAAAGATGTACGATGTAAGATGTACGATGTACGATTTGAAATTGCATTATTGTTAAATTGCTGAATTGCTAAATTGTTTTTGTTGTTTGCTTTCCGGCTTTTCTCCGAACGGTTTACTGTTTACTGATCACTGAACACCGATTACTGCAAACTCATTCGTATATTCGTACCCATTCGCCTGCCTGACGGCAGGCAGGCAATTGTTGATGTAACATGGATTCGATTACTCATATAGTCCTGGGTGCAGCCATAGGTGAGGCAATGCTCGGAAAGAAGATCGGGAAGAAAGGGATGTTATGGGGCGCACTCGCCAACAGCCTGCCCGACATTGATGTAATTGCAAATTTTTTTGCTGACCCTGTAAGTGCCTTGTTGATACACAGGGGCATTACACATTCTTTCTTCTTTGCATTGATAATTTCTCCCCTGCTTGCTTATTTTTTTTATAAAACACATTCAAAATTGTTAAGCTACAAAAATTGTTTCTTTTTTTTCCTTGTTGCAATAATCGTTCATGATGTCATTGATGTTTTTACAGCTTACGGTACGGGCCTGCTGGAGCCATTCAGCCATCACCGGTTTGCGGCCAATTCAATTTTTGTGGCTGACCCTTTGTACACATTGCCGCTGATAATTTCTTTCATCACTTTGCTAATCCTGAAAAGAAATTCAAACAAAAGGCGAATGGTGAACAATGTGGGAATTATTTTAAGCTCCGTTTATCTTCTTTTAACTTTCATCAATAAAATAAATGTTGATCACGTCATGAAGCAGAATTTGCAGGAGCAAAATATTTTTTATACTGAATACATGACCACTCCTGCACCGCTGAACAATGCATTGTGGTACATGATTGCAAAAAATGACAGCGACTATTACACAGGCTATTATTCCATTTTTGATTCTGACAAAAAAATCCCGTTCCGTAAGCTTCCGACAAATGAAAGGCTGCTTGAAAATTTTCCTGATGATCCGGTTATTGAAAAGCTGAAGTTTTTTTCAAACGGTTTCTATTCCATTAATAAAAAAGATGCTGATGAAATTTATTTCAATGACCTCCGTTTCGGGCAGGCTGCCGGGTGGGCAAAACCTGATTCACGCTTTGTGTTCAGTTACCGGTTGAAAAATGTTGCTGATAATGTTGTGCTGATTAAAAGAACTGAACTGGACGTTTCGTTTAAGGAAGCTTTTAAAAGTTTATGGAAGCGGATGATGGGGAATTGAAATTATACCATTACTCAGTTTAAAATAATCCAATAATGTTTCTGGTATAATACCGATAGAGTAGCGGTTATAGTACAAAAGCCGGAAGGCGTATTGGACTATTACAGATACCGTATCGGTATTAATTCCACTTTGCACCGGAAAAAACAAAAACTAAAATAAACAAGCCATACAACAGCGCTGGTATTGCTAATACCCAAAGCAAAGCTTTTGCAATTTTTAACTGCCCTGCCGATTTTAATAAAATGCTTCCTCCGAGTATTCCTGCCAATGCAGCGAGAATTCCACCCCACAGTGTGCTGTTATAAGAAGACACGCTGCCATCTCCCAGCCCGATAATGAAAAAATATAAAACGATTAGTGCAACGATTGCATCAATAACCCAAAGAATACGGAAGAGAATCATAAATTTATTTGCGGCTGACTTTGAAATATGATAATTGCATCAGCAATGCAAAGAAATAAATATCAAATGAAAAAAAATTAAATTATGTTTTTTGATTTGAAAAATGCCTGCAACGTTCGCAGCATTTTCTACGTCTTGAATTAAATAACCTTATCCTTAAATATCATGAAAACAACTCTCCGCCTTCTTGCTTTATTAACATTACTTTTTCCAAAACAAACATTTTCTCAATCTTATGAATGGGTTGTGAATGGAGGAGGCAACAGCGGTGACTATGGAAACGCCATAGCTGTGGATCCCGCAGGTCACAGCTACGTCACAGGATGGTTTCAAAACACCGCAACTTTCGGAGGAATTTCAATTACCAGTGCGGGGCAATATGATATTTTCATTGCCAAATACGACCCTGCCGGTCAGATAATTTGGTTGAAAAAAGCCGGAGGATCAGGTACGGATATCGGCTATGGTATTGATCTCGATGCTAACGGAAATATTTATATAGCAGGAACTTTTCAAGGGGTTGCAGCGTTCGGAGGCATTACCGTAACAAGTTCAGCCGGCTCACCAGATATTTTTGTTGCACGATATGATCCCGCTGGAAATCCTCTTTGGGTGCAGCAGGCAGGTTCTGCAACCGATGACCAGGCACAGGCTATTGCAGTGGATAAAGCATCCTCTAAAATTTATATAAGCGGGTATTTTAAAACCACTGCTAATTTTGGTTCGATACCGGTAACAAGCAGCGGCAACAGCGATGTGTTCATTGCAAAATACGATACCATAGCTGCCATGAATAGTACACCGCTGTGGATTCAGACTGGCGGAGGAACAAGCTATGACAATTGCTACAGCGTCTGCACGGATGCTTCAGGCAATGCATACATCACCGGGGATATTGCGGGAACTGCCACATTCGGAACACAAACTGTTACATCAGCCGGGGATGATGATGTGTTCATTGCAAAATATAATACACAGGGAACAATTCAGTTTGCGCATCGTTACGGTGGAACAGGGTTAGACCGCGGATTGAAAATTGCTTCGCGCAATAATATAATTGGCTATACAGGATGGTTTAATGGCAATGCGACTTTCGGAAGCACCACACTGATAAGTGCAGGGCTGGATGAAATTTTTGTTGCAGCTATAGACACTTCAGGAAACAGCCTTTGGGCTAATAAAGCAGGCGGTGCAGGTTACGACCAGGGTTATGGCATTTGTACAGATGTGCCGGGAAATATATATGTAACAGGCTCGTTTGACAGTGTTGCACAGTTTAACACTGTTACAGTTACAAGCGCAGGAGCATGGGATGTTTTCATAGCAAAATATTCTTCCGCAGGAGTTTTTCAATGGGTAATGTCAGGAGGCAGCCCCGCGACTAATACTTTTGACCGCGACATCGGCTACGGAATTCAGCCCGATGCCATGCAGAATTTATATGTTACAGGAATCATCCGCAATACCGCTGCTTTTGGACCATATTCAGTAACTTCGTTTGGAATACAGGATGTTTTTGTAGCGAAGATTTCGCAGGCTACTGCTGTTGAAGAAATTTTTTCTCCTGCTGATATTTCTGTTTTTCCCAATCCTTCTCATGGCATTTTTACAATACACAGCGCGAATGTCAAAGCAAATTATGTGCAAGTATTCAATTCATTCGGGCAGCATGTTTTTTCCTACAGCTTCCGCAATAAAAAAAATCTTGATGTTGACTTACGACCGCTTGCAAAAGGAATGTATTACATAAGATTGATTGCAGAAAATAAAATTTATTATGAGAAGATCCTGATACAATGATGCTTCAAATTAGTAAGTTCAAATAATCTAAACCGCAATCGCTTCCTCCCTTTTCGCTTCCTGCTGCAATTGAACAGATACCTGGCTGAGGATATTAAGATAAGTTTGATAAACCTGGTAAATCATGATGCCGTAGAAAATGGATTTGTCTAAAAATTTCCGATTATAAAAGAATGTCCACCAAATCAGCTTCCAGAAATATTTCCTGTTGGTGTCCCTGATTCCGAGTTTGTAAATAATCATCAGCAACATTTGAAGGTGCTTTAAATTATACCTTGTGCGGATTTTTACAGAAGTTTTCGGAAAGCGGTAGTTGAGAAAAAATTGTTTGATGCGGTAAAAAGATTTGTCGGGCTGGTAAATGTTGTCTATAACATGCAGGAACCCGTTGTAGAGTTCCTTTTCACCCATGATAGGAATTATATTGGTGTCGCCTTCCGCAAAAGCGAAAGGTTTTGATAAACGGTTTTCGGATTTGATACGTTTGTATAAATCAGTTCCCGGTGGCGCTTTCAATATGTTTACAATAGGAAGCGGAATGCCGCTTTGCTGAATGAAATTAACCTGCCGGTTAAAGATGGATGCATCGTCAGAATCAAAACCAACAATGAAACCGGCTGAGATGATAAATCCTTTTTGATGCAGCACATGAATGTTATCGAGCATGTCGCGCTTCATGTTTTGATTTTTATGGGATGCGTGAAGGGTTTCTTCGCTCGGTGTTTCAATGCCGATGAATATATGCCTGAATCCGGCATCAATCATGAGCTGCATTAATTTTTCATCGTCAGCGAGATTGATGGTGAGCTGTGTGGCAAAGAAAAATCCGGGATTTTTTTTCTTTCGCCATTCAATGAGCGCAGGCAGCAATTCGTCTTTTAAAATTTTTTTATTGCCAATGAGGTTGTCGTCAGCAAAAAGAATGAGCTGCATGTCCTCGTTTTTGTTAATTTCTTCCAGCTCTGCAATAATCTGCTCTGCTGTTTTTGTGCGCGGGCGTCTTCCGAACAGCGCAGTGACATCACAGAAATCACACATATAAGGACAGCCTCTTGAATACTGCACAATTGCATAAAGATATTTGCTCATATCAACCAGTTCAAAAGATGGCAACGGTGAAGTTTCCACATTGGCATAATCAGGGGATTGATAAAGGTGCTTAGGGTTTCCATTTTTGAGGTCGTTCAAAAACGGGAGCAATGTTATTTCAGCTTCATTGAGCACAAAATGTTCAATGCCCGGAAAGCGTTCGTATTCATGGGTGAACAGCGACCCGCCTGCGACAATTTTTACCCTTGCTTTTTTACAGCGTGCCATAATTTCGCGCACAGAATTTTCCTGCACGTTCATGGCAGAAAGAAAAACATAGTCTGCCCACCGGAGCTCTTTATCTTCAAGAGGATTTACGTTAAGATCAACCAGCTTCTTTTCCCATTCGCCCGGCAGCAGCGATGCAACGGTGAGCAACCCGAGAGGAGGATACGCAGCTTTTTTATCCACCACTTCCATAAAATGCTTCATGGCATAAAAGGTATCGGGCATTTCAGGATAAACGAGCAGGATACGCATGGTGCAGGATGAGGGACTTTATAAAGCAAACCTAAGGATTTATTTTTTTATTCCTTCGGAATTCTGCTAAAATCCTCAGGATTTTTTTACAAATTCGCACATTCTTCAGGGTTTTCGATGAATGAAATAATAAATTGAAGGTTTTCAGGTTATAATTAAAAAGAACAAATGACTGCTGAATTAACAAAACAACAAATCGCTGCATTGCTTGAAACACTGCAGGAGCAATATCAACTTATCAGAACTAAGGAAGGAAAGCTCCCCCAAATTGAACTGGATATTCTTTTAAGCAACACACGCAATCTTTATGAAGCATTATTGCAATTGAACAAAATCAATAGTTCAGAAACTGTAATTCAAAAGCAAGAATTGATTATTGATGAAATGAAACCGGAAGATTTAAAAATTCCGGAAATACAAATTACTGAACCTGAAAAAAAAGAAATCATTGCAGAAATTGAATCAAGGCATGATGAAATAAAAACAGCTCCGGAAATTATACAGGAAATAAAGATGGAAGAAGTGGAAGAAAAAATTTCTGCTCCTGTTGATCAGAAAATTATGGAAGAAAGAACGCTTGTAATTAATAAAACTTCAAAACCGGTTTCTAAAAGCGGAAATCTTTTTGAAGAAGCAACAGTTGTGACAAATAAGTTTGAAGGCAAGCAAACGGTTCACGATAAAATTACGAAATCAAAAGAAGATAAAAGCTGGAATGAAAAATTGCAAAGCCAACCTGTGGTGGACTTGAAAAAGTCAATCGGCATCAATGAAAAATTCAAATTCGTAAATGAGCTTTTTGACGGACATTTGCAGGATTATAATGAAAGCATAGATTTTCTGAACAATTGCAAAACAATTGAAGAAGCTCAGAATTTTATTGAACAGTCATTGACCCCAAAATTCAACTGGAAAAAAGATTCCGGAGTTTACCAATCGCTGATGTCTTTAATTCAACGAAAATTTAATAATTAAATTTGTCTGGAGTTTAGAGCTGAGGGTTTAGAGTTAACCCCAAACTTTAAACGCTAAACCCTAAACTTTTTTAAAGTGAAACGAACATTTATTAAAGAATTATTAAAATCAACTGCATTTAACAGCAGTGTAAATGTAAAAGGCTGGGTGCGTACCAAACGCGGCAACAAGAACGTGGCATTTATTGCAGTGAATGACGGCTCCGTTATTCATAACATCCAGGTAGTTGCCGATCCGAATAAATTTAATGAAGAACTTTTAAAACAAATTACCACCGGTGCATCCGTCTCAGTTACCGGAACTTTGGTAGAATCTAAGGGGCAGGAGCAGCCGGTAGAAATCCAGGCAACAGAAATTGAAGTGTATGGAACTGCCGATCCTGAAAAATTTCCTTTGCAGAAAAAAGGACACACGCTTGAATTTCTTCGTGAGATTGCACATCTGCGTCCACGCACAAACACCTTTGGAGCGATATTCCGCATTCGCCATGCAATGGCTTTTGCAATTCATAAATATTTTAACGACCGCGGATTTTTTTATTTGCATTCTCCCATCATTACCGGTTCAGATGCCGAAGGTGCAGGAGAAATGTTTCATGTTACCACTCTTGACCTGGATAAAATCCCGCGAAACGAAAATGGGGGAATTGATTTTAAAAAAGATTTTTTTGGAAAAGAAACCAACCTTACTGTTTCAGGACAATTAGAAGGAGAACTTGCCGCGCTTGCCCTGGGATTGGTTTACACCTTCGGTCCGACATTTCGTGCGGAGAATTCAAACACACCGCGCCATCTTGCAGAATTCTGGATGATTGAACCCGAAATGGCTTTTTATGATATCAAGGACAACATGGATCTTGCCGAAGACATGTTAAAATATCTTGTCCAATATGCTCTTGACAACTGCATGGATGATTTGCAATTCTTAAATAAAATGTATGACAAGGAATTGATCACAAGATTACAATCGGTTGTCAGCAAAGATTTCCAGCGACTCACTTATACAGAAGCCGTTGAAATATTAAAAGGATCGGATAAAAAATTTGAATTTCCGGTCAGTTGGGGAACTGATCTGCAGAAGGAACACGAAAATTTTTTGGTAGATCATTTCAAATGCCCTGTTATCCTCACCGATTATCCGAAAGAGATTAAAGCATTTTACATGAAGCAGAATGAAGATGGAAGAACAGTGCGGGCAATGGATATTTTATTTCCATGGATAGGAGAAATCATCGGAGGATCGCAGCGGGAAGAAAATTATGACAGGCTGTACAGCAGAATTAAGGAAATGAAAATTCCTGAAGAAAGCATGTGGTGGTATCTTGAAACACGTAAATATGGAACAGTACCTCATGCTGGTTTCGGCCTGGGTTTTGAACGCCTTATATTATTTGTCACCGGGATGACCAACATTCGTGATGTGATTCCTTTTCCACGTACTCCGATGAATGCTGAATTTTGAAATCAACTTTTGCAGATCAAAATCTTTACTTTTAATTCAATTTATTAATAATCTTACACAATTACATTTTTTTTGTACTTAAAAGGTATAAGATAAAAACCAAAAGCTGTATTCATCGTACAACCAAAAAATTATCTTTAATTCATTATTTTTGAAACATGTTAAAACAAGGCTTTCAGCAACGGTTATTACAAAAGCTTTCGCCACAGCAGATTCAGCTTATGAAGCTGTTGCAGGTGCCGGCTGCTGCTTTAGAGCAACGCATCAAAGAAGAGCTGGAAATCAATCCTGCTTTGGAAGAAGGAATGGATGAGGAGGAACAGGAATTGCAAAACGAAGAAGATTCATTGGAAGATATTGAGGAGAAGGATGAAGAAGAAGTAAAAGATTTTGAAACAGATTTTGATGCCGATTCAGGTGACGATCAGCGCAAGGATGATTTTGACATTGATGAATACATGGTGGATGAAGATGTTCCTTATTATAAAACCAATGTAAATAATACTTCTCCTGATGAAGAACGTACCGAAATCCCTATCAGCGCTTTAGGCTCTTTCCAGGAAAACCAGATTGCACAATTAGGAATTTGCGAATTGGATGACCGCACTTACCAGGTAGGACTGCAACTGATCGGCAGTCTTGATGATGACGGATATTTGAGAAGAGACCTTGATGCCATTGTTGATGATCTTGCATTTTCACAAAACGTTACCGCCACAAAAGAGGAACTGCTGGAAGTGTTGAAAGTAATCCAAACTTTTGATCCGGCAGGCGTGGGTGCACGCGATTTGCAGGAATGCCTGATGCTTCAGCTGGAGCGAAAGGATGAGCATGATAAAATTGCTGTTATTGCAAAAAGAATTGTGCGTGAATACATGGATGAATTTTCTAAAAAGCATTATACAAAAATTGCAAGCGCCCTTAACCTGGATGATGAACATTTAAAAGATGCCATTCATGAAATATTAAAATTAAATCCCCGGCCGGGAAGCAATTTTGCCATTGACAGCAAATCAAGCGAGGCGGTCATCCCCGATTTCCTGATTGCAAATAATGACGGGATACTTGATCTGAGCCTGAATTCCAAAAATGCGCCTGATCTTCATTTGAGCAAAGCTTATATGGAAATGCTGCAGACCTATTCTAAAGATAAAACCCATAAAAAAACAAACAGGGAAGCATTGACATTTGTAAAGCAAAAAGTAGATGCGGCCAAATGGTTTATTGATGCTATACAGCAGCGCCAGTTTACACTCATGAACACCATGTCGGCCATCATGAATTACCAGAAAGAATATTTTCTCGAAGGAGATGAAAAGCTATTGAAGCCGATGATCCTTAAAGATATTGCAGAGATTGTGGGACTGGATATTTCTACCGTTTCACGGGTGGCAAACAGTAAATATGTGCAAACTCCTTTCGGAACTTTTTTATTGAAAACTTTTTTTTCAGAAGGCATGTCAACTGAGGCCGGAGAAGAAGTTTCCAGCCGCGAAGTGAAGAAAATTCTCAGCGATGCTATTTCAAACGAAGACAAAATGAAACCGCTCCCGGATGACAAGCTTGCAAAACTTCTTAAAGATAAAGGCTATAATATCGCCCGGAGAACTATTGCCAAATATCGCGAACAATTGAATATTCCTGTTGCAAGGTTAAGAAAAGAGCTTTAACTTTTTCAGGCTCATATTCTCTATTTTTGCGCCTCTTATTTCATATTGCACCCCGATTTTAACATTAACTTTCCTTTGTCCCGTACTGCAGCAAATATTTTATCTTATGTATTTCATCCGTTGATGATGCCTTTTTATTCGATGCTGTTAATTTTTAATTTGCCGGCTTATATTTCTTACAGTATTTCTCCGCAACTGCAACGGATCATTTTCATCGTTGTATTCATCACCACTTTTGTGATGCCGGTTTTGTTTACCATGTTTCTTGTACAAAAAAAAATAGTCGGCTCTCTTGAATTGGAAAAGAAAGAAGAAAGGAAAATACCCTATATCGCAACCATATTTTTTTATCTCATTGCTTTTTATTTGCTGAAAATGCTTCCGGTTCCGGCTTTTTTCCCCCTCATTATTTTAGGCGCTGCGTTAGTTATCGTTGCAGGATTTTTCATCAATCTGAAATGGAAAGTCAGCGTTCATACGATGGGAATAGGAGGCGTGTTAGGACTCACATGGGGGCTATCCGAAATATTATACATCCCGGTTACAATACCATTTATAATTTTGATCTTACTTTCAGGATTGATCGGGACGGCACGGCTCATTCGCGGAACACATACGCAAATGCAGATTTATGCCGGGCTGTTTATAGGATTTGCAATCGAGCTGATGGTCATGGAATTTTATTCAGTATAAAAATTTACCATTGGAGATAAAAAATCTTTGCATGCTTTATGTAAAAAAATCTTCTTTGCCTCATGCAGGAAAAGGATTGTTTACGGATAAATTCATTAAGAAAGGAACCCGCATTGTGGAATATACGGGCGATATAATTTCTTATAAAGAATATGATGAGCGTGTACAAAAAAACCGCTACGGGTATTTATTTTACATAAATAAAAACCGTTGTATAGATGCATACAATCATCCTGAAGCATTAGCGCGTTACGCAAATGATGCAAAAGGAATAAAAACACAAAAAGGGCTTTTAAATAATTCTTCTTATAAAATTGTCGGGAACAAATGCTATATCTATTCATTCAAAAATATTCCACCGTATTCTGAGATACTTGTTGGCTACGGAGCGGAATACTGGAGTGATATCAAATATAATAGAAGACTTGAGGCAAGTGAAAAAAGGGAAAAGTTGAAAAAGAAGAATGTTTGATTGAATGATTGTCAAATTGCTAAATTGTTAAATTGTTATGGTATCATTTAACAATTTTGCAATAGATATTAAAGACTAAGCTCCAGTTCAATTGGGCAGTGATCACTTCCCATAACACTTGAATGAATCTTAGCATTGGTAACAAGGTCGCGCGCTTCTTTTGAAATAAAAAAATAATCAATCCGCCAGCCGACATTTCTTTCACGGGCACGGGTAATCTGATCCCAGTAAGTGTATTGAGCAGGCTCTTTGTTGTATTCCCTGAAAATATCAATATAATTCATTTCAACAATCTTGTCAATCCAGGCTCTCTCTTCAGCCAAGAACCCTGAAGTAAACTGGTTTTCCTTTGGACGGGCTAAATCAATTTCTTTATGTGCTGTGTTATAATCCCCGCAGATTATAATGTTCTTTTTTGTCTTGCGGATTTCTTCACACCGCTTGAAAAGCTCAGCATAAAAATCAAGCTTGTACTTTACACGTTCAGGTCCCCGTCCTCCGTTTGGAAAATAAACATTGAACAAAACAAATTTTTCAAATTCCAATTCAATCACCCTTCCTTCAGCATCAAAAACCGGGTTCTTAAAACCGGCTTTTGCTTTCAGCGGTTTATGCTTTGTGTAAACACCAACTCCTGAATATCCCTTTTTCTCGGCAGCAAAAAAATAGCTTTTGTAACCGCCAAAGTTGATAATCTCAGCGGCAAGCTGATCCTGCTGTGCTTTGGTTTCCTGCAAGCAAAGAATATCAGGCGATTCTTTGGCAAACCATGCCGGGAAATCTTTTTTCCAGGCAGCGCGGATGCCGTTAATATTCCAGCAGAGAATTCGGAAGTTTCCGTTGGGCATAATTGAATTTTTTTCCAAAGATAAAAGTTTGAAGCTTTAATCTTAAATAATAAAAAGCAATGGTTTAAGTTTAAAACCCGCCTGAATCGCTGTAATTCAATATTTAAGCAAGTTTCAGGCTTTAAACAATTTTCAATGGCATGTTTTTTTAGAATTATAATAAAAACTCTTTAATAACAAAAGGTAAAAACTGACGTTGGATATAATAGCCTGAAAATACAGGAAAGTTAAATTTAATATCACATGAAGCATTTAAAAAAATCCATTTGGTTATTGTTCGCCAGCTTGCTTCCAGGTTACAATCTGCCTGCACAATCTCATGATGAAGGCGCATCATTGGGAGTAAAATTTGGCGTCAATGTTACAAACTACAATATTAAGGAAGCAAACTTAAAAACTGCGCCCGGGTTTAACCTGGGAATATTCAGTAATGCGGCACTCTCAAAGCATTTTTCACTGCAGCCTGAAATAAATCTGAATATCCAGAATGTTAATATTAATGTAAACAATGAATTAAGTAATTCACAATATAATTTGCTGCTATCGTACGTTGAATTAGCAATAACAGGAAGAGTAAGTTGCAGAAAAGTATATCTGCAGGCAGGGCCTTACATTTCTTACCTTGCAAATTCAACCATATCAAACAATAACATCAATGATGCAATGAACCGGAAAAACTTTTATGATATTGATTACGGCCTTATCTATTCCGGGGGATTGCAGCTTAAAAGATGGGATTTAGGAATTCGTTTCAATCACGGAATGTATGAAATCGGGAAACCATATACATCCGAAAAAAATCTGAACATTTTCAGGAATTCAAAAACATCTTCTTTCCAGTTATATGCAGGATATTATTTTTAGAAGATAGAAATTGAAATTTGGAAAATTCGTTGATGGCTTACACCAGCGTGATATCAAACTGCACCAAATCTACAAATTCCTGCACGCGCTCTTCCACTTCTTCCTGCTTAAGTTCAATGATACGTTCGGTGCCGAATTTTTCCACGCAAAAAGATGCCATTGCAGAGCCGTAAATAATTCCGCGTTTCATGTTTTCAAAAGAAACATCTTTTGTGCGGGCAAGATAACCTATAAAGCCTCCGGCAAAGGTATCACCGGCTCCGGTGGGATCAAATACATCTTCTAACGGCAGCGCAGGTGCGAAAAAAACCTGTTCTTCAAAAAACAGTAAAGCACCGTGTTCGCCTTTTTTTATGACAAGATACCGGGGACCCATCTGCAGAATTTTTTGCGCAGCTTTTACAAGTGAATATTCATTGGTAAGCTGGCGTGCTTCTGCATCGTTAACAGTAAGCACATCCACACGTTTTATGGTATTCATTAATTCATCCCAGGCAATTTCCATCCAGAAATTCATTGTATCCATCACAATAAGCTTAGGACGTTTCGTCATACGATCCATCACTTGCTGCTGAACGCGTGGCATTAAATTACCCAGCATTAAAAACTCGCAATCCTGGTAAAGTTCAGGAATAAGGGGATCAAAATCGGCAAGGACATTCAATTGTGTGTCAAGCGTATCCCTTGTGTTCATATCGTTGTGGTATTTTCCACTCCAGAAAAAAGATTTTTCGCCTTTCTTGATCTGCAAGCCGTCAGTATTGATTCCATGCTTGTTAAACTTCTTTATCACGTCAGCCGGAAAATCATCACCCACCACCGAAACAAGATTTATGTTTTTTGTAAAATAAGAGGCTGCAAGCGAGGCATACGTGGCAGCTCCGCCAACTATTTTATCCGTTTTTCCGAAAGGTGTTTCAATGGCATCAAAGGCTACGGTGCCGACAACGAGAAGGCTCATGTGAAAGGGTTTGAAGTTTGAAGTTTGAAGTTTTGAGCTTGAAAAAGCCTGCAAAGCTAAGAAAAAAGCGGTGAGTATGCCACCGATTTAAGCTCCCTCTCCAAGGCTCGAATCAGGGACCCTCCCGATAACAACCGGGATGCACCCCTTTAAAAATTCTTCTTAAATTTTTTTGCAATAAAAAAACCGCAGTAACGAATTACTACGGTTGCTCCCCCTCCTGGGCTCGAACCAG
>DATEMK010000563.1:0-3823 GCA_035275625.1 Bacteroidia bacterium | reverse complement strand
TTATTTATAATGATAGCGACAGGAGGCAACAAAAAACAGTTTGATCATTTGCGGAATACACAAGCCGGTGTTCGTCAGAAATTCTCCTTGACCAAAATCCTTTCAACTGATGCTTGAGCGGTTCAGGCTTTCCCAATCCGTGATGAGGATGTTTTTGGCAATCGGCAATAAGTTCAATTATTTTCTTTAATGTTTTCTGATCAGCAGATGACCAGTGCTTTATATCTTCAAAAGCCTGTTTTTCAAAAAACACAGTTCTCATTTCAGAGTTTTCGGGTCCGCTTCAATTAAATTTTTTCCTTTTCGGATATTTTTTATTGATTTTAGAAGGCGCTTTTTATTTGAGGGTGATTTTAATAAATATGCTGTTTCATCTGCTGCAGAAACAGAAATTTCAATCTCCTCAGACTTAAATAAGGATTTTAATACTTCAAGAAAATCTTTGTTGAGGTCTTTCTTTTTAAGCCTGAATGTGGTGTACATATTTTTTTGGTTTTGTAATGCAAAGATAAGAAACGTTTCAGACGATAATTAAAAAAATCAAAACCTTAAATGCTTTACCGTCAGCCCATGGTTTTTCAACTCCTTTAATGAATCAACACCGATTTTTAAATGCTTTTCAACAAATTTACTGGTGACAAGCTGGTCGCTTACATGTGTTTTTACTCCGGAAGAAATCATCGGCTGATCGGAAACAAGCAGCAATGCACCGGTTGGAATTTCATTTACAAATCCTGTTGTAAAGAGTGTGGCTGTTTCCATATCAATCCCCATGCAACGAATGGATCGCAAATATTTTTTAAACTTAACCTCATGTTCCCAAACCCTGCGATTGGTGGTATAAACAGTTCCGGTCCAGTAATCACAATTATGATTCCTGATGGTGGTTGAAACAGCTTTCTGCAAGCTGAAAGCAGGTAAAGCCGGCACTTCAACCGGAAGATAATCAAGCGATGTTCCTTCTCCGCGAATGGCGGCAATAGGAAGTATCATGTCACCCAATTTATTTTTCTTTTTCAATCCACCGCATTTTCCAAGAAATAAACAGGCTTTTGGTTTTACTGCGCTCAGTAAATCCATGATAGTTGCTGCGTTTGCACTTCCCATTCCGAAGTTGATAATTGAAATCCCATCCTTTGTTGCATTCGCCATTTGTTTATCCGTGCCTTTTACGTCCACTTTATTCCATTCGGCAAACATCCTGACATAGTTGTTAAAATTAGTCAGTAAAATATATTTTCCGAAATCTTTTATGGCTGTACCCGTATAACGCGGCAACCAGTTTTCAACTATTTCTTTTTTGCTTTTCATCATCAACGAATAACGAATACATACGAATTTACGAATCCCTAACTTTGTCCCGATAGCTATCGGGATGAATTTTTATGGTACAACTCAATCTTCCGCCATGCGATTTCAAATTTCGCACAGTCGGGCAAAGTAAACAAATTTTTGATTCGCTGAGGAAAAAGTATGTGCTGCTTACTCCTGAAGAATGGGTGCGGCAGCATTTTATCCGGTTTCTTATCAATGAAAAAAAATATCCCGCTTCTTTAATGAGCATTGAAAAAGGATTGAAATTAAATACGCGTCAGAAGCGAACAGATATTGTGGTGTTCAACCAGTATGGAAATCCCTGGATGATTGTTGAATGCAAATCGCCAACTATAGAAATTACAGAAGAAGCTTTGTTCCAGGCAGCACGTTATAATATGACCATGAACGTGCAGTTTATTTCTTTGACAAACGGCATGGAACATTTTTGCTGCAAAGTGGAGAAAGATTCCATTGTGTTTTTAGATGATTTGCCGGTGTATGAAAAGGTTTAGGTTTAAAGCTCAGATAATAAATAATTCAGAAACAGAGCCTCCATATCAGGGGCTCTGTTTATTTTTGGAGCTATGCAAAAAAGAATGTTGATCATTTCATCCATCTCCGGTTTACTCTGTGTTGTGCTGGGCGCATTTGGCGCGCATCAGCTTAAAGCAGTGCTCCCGGCTGACCAGCTTTCCGTTTTTGAAACGGCAGTTCGTTACCAGTTCTATCACACATTTGCTTTACTCGCAGTAGCCATTTTAGATTCTGACAATGAAAATAAATTTCTTAAAAGAGCCGCTTATACTTTTATTACAGGAATAATTTTATTCAGCGGTTCGCTTTATTTGCTTTCAATAAGAAGCTTATTGGGAGCAGAGATGCGCTGGCTGGGTCCGGTTACTCCCCTCGGAGGCTTGTTTTTTATGATAGGATGGCTGATGCTGTTTTTATTTGCTGTTAAAAAAAAATAATTGATTTTATGTATGAAAGACCTTTATGAAAAATATAAGCAACACATGCAAAAAATTGCAGACGTAAATTATTCGACTGCCGTTTTACAATGGGACCAGGAAGTTTACATGCCCGAAGAAGGTGCAAAGTACAGGGCGCAGCAGCTTTCCACCTTATCAGGGATTGTGCATGAAATGAGCACTTCAGATGAATTGGGAAAAATGCTGAATGAATTAAAAAATGATGAAACACTTTCCGTAAAAGAAAAAGCAAATGTGACTGAATCATTAAGGTATTACACGGATCAGAAAAAATATACTACAGCATTTGTAATAAAATTAACGCAAACAATTTCTGAAAGTTTCCAGGCGTGGCAGAAAGCAAAAAAGGAAAACCTGCCTGACGGCAAGACAGGTAATTTTAAATTATTTCAACCGCAGCTGGAAAAATTAGTGGAACTAAAAAAACAGGAATGCGAACTTTTAGGCTATGAAGAACATCCGTATGATGCTTTGCTCAACCAGTTTGAACCCGGCTCTACCACTAAAAAATTAAAAGCACTTTTTCAAGGGGTAAGAGATGAATTGGTTCCATTTGTTAAAAAAATTGCTCAACAACCGAAACCGGATTACAGTTTTCTTTTAAAACATTATGATAAAGACAAGCAATGGAAATATGGAATGGACGTACTAAAACAAATGCATTTTGATTTTGAAGCCGGAAGACAGGATATTTCAACACATCCGTTCACAACAAATTTCAATGCAAAAGATGTTCGTGTTACTACGCGCATTAATGAAAATGATTTCCGTGAAATGACATGGAGCTGTGTGCATGAAGGCGGACATGCATTATACGAACAGGGATTAAATGCTGACGATTACGGGTTGCCATCCGGAGAATACCTTTCTCTTTCCATTCATGAATCACAATCACGGTTATGGGAAAATAATGTAGCACGTTCGTTGGGCTATTGGAAAAATAATTACAAAAATTTGCAGGATTTATTTTCTGAAAACCTCAAAGATATTCCGCTTGAAAAATTTTATAAAGCAATTAATGTGGTTGAGCCTTCTTTGATCAGAACTTCTGCCGATGAACTTACTTATCATTTTCATGTGATGATTCGTTTCGAAATGGAAGAAGGTTTATTGGAAGGCTCTGTAAAAGTTGCTGATCTTCCCGAAGTATGGAATGAAAAATATAAAAATTATCTTGGACTGGAAGTTCCGGATGATGCCCGGGGTGTTTTGCAGGATATTCATTGGTCACACGGAAGTTTTGGTTATTTTCCAACTTATTCACAAGGCAGCTTTTATGCGGCACAATTTTTTATTCAGGCTCAAAAAGATATTCGGGACATTGATAAAGAAATTGAAAGCGGAAATTTAAAACCTTTACTTGATTGGCTGCGCGAAAAAATTCATCGCCATGGAAGAACATTAAAAGCACATGAATTATGCAAAGCCATTACCGGTGAAGAATTAAATTTTAATAATTTTATGAATTATGCCAAAAATAAATTTTCAAAAATTTATGATTTAAATTTGTAAAA
>DATEMK010000562.1:0-13122 GCA_035275625.1 Bacteroidia bacterium | reverse complement strand
TCATAACAGGATCGAAAAAATTTATCTCACGGCTTCGGGCGGGCCCTTCCGCGGAAAGAATAAAAATTTTTTAGAAACCGTTACAAAAGAGCAGGCGCTTAAGCATCCCAACTGGAACATGGGTTCTAAAATCACTATTGATTCAGCAAGCATGATGAATAAAGGATTGGAAATGATCGAAGCAAAATGGCTGTTCAATTTAAAACCGGAGCAGATTGATGTGATCATTCATCCGCAATCCATCATTCACAGTATTGTGCAGTTTGAAGACGGCAGCATGAAAGCACAAATGGGTTTGCCCGATATGAAACTGCCGATTCAATTTGCCCTCGGTTATCCTCAACGAATGAAATCCTCCTTTCCCCGGTTTGATTTTTTGAATTATCCGCAGCTGACTTTCGAGCCGGCAGATTCAAAAACATTTCCCAACCTTGCGCTCTCTCATGAGGCCTTAATAAAAGAAGGAAATCTCCCGTGTATTTTAAACGCAGCCAATGAAGCAGTGGTGGATGCATTTTTAAAAGACCAGTTAGGCTTTCTGCAAATGTCTGAGGTCATTGAAACCTGCATGGAAAAAATCAAGTACGTCAAACATCCGTCTTTGGAAGATTATTTTGAAACCGATAAACAGACGCACATCCTTGCCAAAGACCTCATCGCAAACAAAAAATCAATAATTTCGCACTCGAAATAAGTTACCGGTTATTGAGTTACTTGTAAAAACCTTAACAGACTCAATAACCTAATAACTTAATAACTCAATAACTTCAAAAATGAACGGATTAACAATGGCAGCCCAGCTTATTTTGAGCTTGTCAATTTTAGTAACATTACATGAGCTTGGACATTTTCTTGCTGCACGCGCATTCGGAATAAGGGTAGAGAAGTTTTATCTCTTTTTTGATGCATGGGGTTTCAAATTTTTCAGTTTTACTAAAGGCGAAACAGAATACGGAATAGGATGGCTTCCTTTGGGCGGCTATGTAAAAATTGCGGGAATGATTGATGAGAGCATGGATAAAGAAGCAATGGCTCAGCCGCCCCAGCCTTACGAATTTCGCTCAAAACCTGCATGGCAACGATTGATTGTAATGGTAGCGGGTGTTACCATGAACGTTATACTCGGCATAGCTGTTTACTCCTTTACCCTGCTCAATTACAAGCAATCCTACCTTCCTAATTCAGAAGTTAAAAACGGAATTCATGCTTATAAGATGGGAAAAGAAATCGGTTTGCAGGATGGCGATAAAATTGCAGCAATTAACGGAAAACCATTTGAACGATTCGATGATTTGCTTTCCTCAAGAGTTATGTTTGGCGCCACCCTTACAGTTGAACGCAACGGGCAGACATTTGAAACCAAAGTTCCCGATAATGCTTACCGGTCTTTTTATAAATCGCAAGGCATGAACTTTATCGGACTTGGAGAAATCGTTTATGTAGTTTCTGAAGCCAATAAAAATGATAATGCCTATAAAGCCGGTATAAGAAGCCACGATACCATTATTGCAGTAGAGGGTGAAAAAATACAGAGCAGCTCTTTCATGGGTGAAAAAGTCTCTGCCCTTAAAGGAAAAATGGTTACACTCCTGGTGAAAAGAAATAACCAGGTTTCAGAAATTAAAGTTCCTGTCAACTTTGACGGCATGATTGGAATTCGGCATACCCCCGTTCCGGTCATTAAAGAAAAATATGCAGAAAAAAAATATACCTTAAAGTCTGCCATTAAATTCGGAACAAGTGATGCTTTTGAAAGCCTGATTGCTAACGCAAAGGGACTGCGAAAAGTTTTTACTGGCGAAGAAAAAGCCACAGAATCTATTCAGGGGCCCATTGGAATTGCCACGTTATTTACCGGTACCTGGAACTGGGAGCGCTTTTGGTTTATCACCGGGTTACTTTCCATGGTGCTTGCTTTTATGAATATTTTACCTATCCCGGCTTTAGACGGTGGCCATGTAATCTTCCTGTTAATTGAAGCTATTACACAACGAAAATTCAGCGATAAATTTATGGAGCGGTCACAAGTGGTGGGAATGGTTATTTTGCTTTCGCTGATGGTTTTTGCTATCGGAAATGATATTTGGAAACACGTAATTAATTGATTCACGATGTACGATGTACGATTTAAAATTTTTAATAAAACTCTTCAGTTAATTTTTATTTTTTTAATTTTTTCACATTTCACCTTTTCCCAGGTTGAAAACAATGAGGCTGTAACGGTTGAAAAAGATTCTGTTTTAAATCATAAAGTAATGCTGATTCCCTATGATCCGCTTTTTTATTTGTCGGATGCCGAGCAGGATATTATTGAACAAACAAAAAAAGAACCGCAATTAATACGCGAAAGTTTCAGACAGACAATTGATTTTAATATTAAACGTGCAGTGGAAAAAAGTATGCCCTGCATATCCATGTTGTATGATGCAGATTCTATTCCTTCGCTCAGAGAAGCGCTTTCATTAGTATACAGTAAAACAGGTTATCGTTATGAAAAACCAATGCCGCTTCCGTTTCGCCAGGAAAAAAATGGCTCCCTGAAAAACAAAAAAAATCCGCTTGAAAAAGAAAGTTACGATTCAAAAATTGCTGCAAAATATATAACCGTCAAAGGTCCGGATCAATACATGAATGCTATTGTCAATAAACCTGCCGTGCTGAATGATTTATACCTGCAATATGGAACGGATATTTTTATTTATGTTAACCAGTTTGAAATTAAAACCAATTACAAAAGCTGTCTTGACATTCCCAACAAAGTTTACAAAAGAGAATTGATGCTGCATTTTTCAGTGTATAATAAAAACGGAAAACAGTTAGCCGGTGCTTATGCAATGACTTTTTTCCCATCCGATTCAAACAATGCGTACGACATTATGAAAAACTGCTTTCCTGATATCGGCCGTTTTGTGGCGGGTTGCATTCCCTGATACTGTTGAAAAAATGTAATCCGGATTGCTTTTAATGCAACTTTCATTTTTTACTTTTAACCGCTGAAGATTTTAATTCATGAATCACATTTATAAACTCCTTGTTGCCAACCGGGGTGAAATTGCCATTCGCGCTTTACGTGCTGCGGCTGAACTTGGAATTCGCACCGTTGCCATTTACACCTATGAAGACCGTTATTCACTGCACCGTTACAAAGCAGACGAAGCTTACCAGATAGGAAGCGAAAAAGAGCCGTTGAAACCTTATCTTGATATTGAAGAACTCATCCGCACGGCAAAAAAATATAAGGTGGATGCCATACATCCCGGTTACGGATTTTTATCTGAGAACGTAGATTTTGCAAGAAGATGCAGGGAAGAAAAAGTTATTTTTATCGGGCCGTCTCCCGAAGCGATGGAAAAATTAGGAGATAAGATTGCTTCTAAAAAAGTTGCCATTGATTGCGGTGTACCCGTTATTGAAGATAATAAAGTAAACCTTACTGATGCGAAAATTGCATGGAGCGAAGCAAAGCGCATTGGTTTTCCTGTCATTCTGAAAGCAAGCGCAGGCGGTGGCGGAAGAGGGATGAGAGTGATCCGTGAAGAAAATGATTTGGAAAAATCATTCAATGAAGCGAAACGTGAAGCAGGAAATGCTTTTGGCAACGACACCATTTTCATTGAAAAATTTGTGGATGATCCCAAGCATATTGAAGTGCAGTTGCTGGGCGACCGGCATGGGAATATTGTTCATTTGTTTGAACGTGATTGTTCAGTGCAGAGGCGGTTTCAAAAAGTTGTTGAGGTAGCTCCCGCTGCAGGGTTGAAACAGGAAACAAAAAATAAGCTGTACGAATATGCCTTGGCAATTGCACGAAAAGTAAATTATGACAATGCAGGAACAGCAGAATTTTTGGTTGACGAAGCCGAAAATATTTTTTTCATCGAGGTAAATCCGCGCATACAGGTAGAGCATACGGTGACCGAGCAAGTGACGGGTATTGACATCGTCCGGAGCCAGATTTTAATTGCTGACGGCTACAAACTTTCATCGCCTGAAATTGATATTAAAAGCCAGCAGGAGCTAAAGTGCAATGGCTTTGCCTTACAATGCCGGATTACAACAGAAGATCCTTCAAATGATTTTAAACCGGATTACGGGACGATAATAGCTTACAGAAACGCGGGAGGTTATGGTATCCGTATTGATGAAGGCAGCTCTTACCAGGGCGTAAAAGTTTCTCCTTTTTTTGATTCGATGCTGGCAAAAATCACGGCATCCGGTCGCACACTTGGCGGTGCGAGCCAGCGAATGTTTCGCACGCTTACTGAATTTCGCATCCGCGGGGTGAAAACAAATATTGCTTTTTTGGAGAATGTGATCAGCCATCCTGTTTTTAAAGAAGGAAAAGCGACCGTAAAATTTATTGAAAAATACCCGGAGCTTTTTAAAATCAAAACAAGGCAGGACAGGGGAACAAAAATTTTACGCTATGTTGCTGAAGTGCAGGTAAACGGAAACCCTGATGTAAAAAAAATTGACACCTCGCGAACTTTTTTTCTTCCTAAAATTCCGCTCTATGATCCGCTGAAAAAAATTCCGGACGGAACAAAACAAAAGCTTTCGCAATCAGGTCCCGAAAAATTTGCACAATGGCTGAAAAAAGAAAAAATAATTCAGTTTACTGATTGTACATTCAGGGATGCACATCAGTCATTGCTTGCCACACGGGTAAGAACGGCTGATATGCTTAAAGTTGCCGCAGCGTATGCGCAGCATCATCCGCAGACTTTTTCAATGGAAGTCTGGGGAGGTGCAACATTTGATGTGGCATTAAGATTTTTACATGAATGTCCATGGAAGAGATTGCAGTTATTCCGCGAAGCGATTCCCAATATTTTATTGCAAATGCTCATTCGCGGAAGCAATGCCATCGGCTACACGGCTTATCCCGATAACCTCGTTGAAAAATTTATTGAGAAATCATGGGAAAACGGAGTTGATATTTTCCGGATTTTTGATTCGCTCAATTGGGTGAAGAGCATGAAAGTTTCCATCAATGCAGTCCGCAAGCTAACGGGTGGCTTAGCCGAAGCTTGTATTTGTTATACAGGAGATATTACTGATCCGGAAAAGAAAAAATACAATCTTCAGTATTATATTGACCTGGCAAAAGAACTGGAAGATGCGGGTGCGCATATTCTCGGAATAAAAGATATGGCAGGATTGATAAAGCCTTATGCCGCAGAAAAACTGATTCATGCTTTGCAGGAAAACATCAGCATCCCCATTCACCTGCATACACATGATACTTCTTCTATTCAGAATGCAACTTATTTAAAAGCGATTGAAGCCGGGGTGAATGTGGTGGATGTCGCTCTTGCTTCCATGTCAGGATTGACTTCACAGCCGAATTTCAATGTGTTGCTCGAAGCATTAAAGGGAACAGGCCGCTCTGCTGGCTTTGATATGGATTCACTCAATGAATTTTCTGATTATTGGGAAACCGTGCGCGAATATTATTACACGTTTGAATCCGGATTAGTTGCGGGAACAGCAGAAGTTTACAAACACGAAATTCCGGGCGGACAATATTCGAATTTAAAACCGCAGGCGGTTTCGCTCGGGCTCGGTGAGCGTATGAATGAAATTAAAAAAGCGTATGCAGAGGTCAATGAACTTTTCGGTGATATTGTAAAAGTAACCCCGTCTTCTAAAGTGGTGGGTGATATGGCGCTATACATGGTGTCCAACAATCTTTCCAAAAAAGATGTAATGGAAAAAGGCGAAAGCATTTCTTTTCCCGAATCTGTTAAAAGTTTTTTCAAAGGCGACCTGGGACAGCCTCCCGGTGGATTTCCAAAAGCGCTTCAGAAAATTATCCTGAAGGATGAAAAGCCTTATACCGATTTACCCAATGCGCACCTCGCACCGATTGACTTTGATAAAGAGCTGGATGATTTCAGAAAAAAATATCCTCACTCAGAATCTTTTCTTGATTTTCTTTCCTGGAAATTCTATCCGAAAGTTTTTGATGAATATTACCAGCATCAGCAAACGTTTGGCGATATATCTTCTTTACCCACACCGGCATTTTTTTACGGGATGAAAAACAATGAAGAAATTCTGGTTGACATCGGGCAGGGGAAAACGCTGATGATCCGTTTGCTTTATGTAAGCGATGTGGATGAAAGCGGAAACCGTACAGTATTTTTCCGTCTCAACGGGCAAACACGTTCCATTGAAGTGAAGGATAAAAAAGCGAACGTGATAAAAGTATCACATGCAAAAGCAAAAGAACCCCATCAAATCGGAACCCCGTTGCAGGGAATGCTGTCAAAAATTTTCATAAAAGAAAACCAAAAAATTCCGAAGAATACCCCCATGTTTACTGTCGAAGCAATGAAAATGGAAACCACTATTACTTCTTCAAAAGATATAACAGTAAAAAAAATCATTTTACCCGAAGGAACTCTTGTTGAGACAGACGATTTGATCCTGGAGATTGAGTAATTCCCCCCTCTCCTTTGGAGAGGGGCAGGGGGTGAGGTAAAAAAAGGGACAAGGCGTGAAATGAAAAAACGGAGATGCCTTTCAGCACCTCCGTCACATTGTTAACTGCAAAAAATAAATCCCCTTTGAAAGATCTTTGAACCCCTCTCCTTTGGAGAGGGGCAGTGGTGAGGTGAAGATATTTGAATCTCCCCCCCTTTGGAGAGGGCAGGGCGTGAAATGAAAAAACGGAGATGCCTTTCAGCACCTCCGTCACATTAACAAAAACCTAAACTATTCAATCACCACTTGGTTAGCAACAGACCCCTTTTTCCATTGTTAACTGCAAAAAATAAATCCCCTTGAAAAGTATTTGAACCGATGATTTGATTTTTATGATGATAAATTGTCCTACATCCTATAAGAAGCATAAACATATCAAAAAGTTGCATCACCCGTAAAATTTTACATAAAATCATCAAAATGGATTATATTTTCATCATGCTTAAGGATGAGAAATGCAACTTTTATTTCAGGGTCAGTTCTTTATGATTTTAACCACGTTCACTCCTTTTGACGTTTCAATTTTCAGAAAGTAAATGCCTTCTGAAAGATCATTTATTTCCAATTGCTTTTTAAATATTCCCGGTTTCACATTACTTTCTGTTTTCATAATGGTTTGTCCCGTTACATTTAACAGGAGGATGTTTAATGCCGCAGCTTCTTTTAAATTCATTTCAATAGTTAAAAAATTATTTGACGGATTCGGATAAATTAGTAAATCAGAAACATCCGGTGAAAGCTCGTTTACAGAAACTATATGTATCACAGTTGTCGAAGTGGAATTGGTCACAACAGGAGCGTTGCTGTCAAAAACAATATAAGCGGTGTTGGTCATTTTGTCGCCTGTCACAAGGTTATTCTTTGGCTTAATCCTGTATTTGATAAAGCCATGACTGAGAGGTTCGTTAGCATTGCTGTCAGGAAGATAAATGTTGTCGAACCTGAATTCAATGATGCCGTGATCTCTTATGCTCCAGGTATAAGGATGGCTTGCACTAAGCACTTCAAATGTTGGAATATTTAAATTTGGATGAAGCGTATCTGCAATAACAACATCTATTGCAGGTGCGTTCCCGGTATTTTGAAAAAAGATCGTGTATTCAAGATACAACCCGCCAGCAATTTGCCCGGTGGTAATGAATCCGGATGGCTCAACAGTTTTTTCATTAGGATCAACAGGCGCTGCTGCAAGCTGGTGAAGCGTGTCACTGTTATCCTGCGGAAACGAATCCCCTGCAAGCGGAAGAATATCTGCGTATGATAAGATCTGGGTATTCAATTGAACCGATAAAGGCAACATAAAAAATACATCAATGTCAGCGGAAGCCAGGGTAGGTAAATTGGAAAAATTCCATGTAATCGTATTACCTGCTATGTTATCGGGGGTTACGCTGCTGTTGATGTAATTAAAATTCATATCATAAACCAGGTTCACCGAACCGCTGATGGGTGCTGTTCCCACATTCACATAAGTAATGTGTAACGTGGCACCGCTTCCCGGAGCGCAATGAGGGTTGCCCGTAAGCACCACTCTTAAATCCTGTGCATTGTAGGGAGCGCTCAATATAAAATCATTTAATGAATCAGTTTGAAATGACATGCTGAAAGTGGCAGTATTGCTTGCCGGTGTTACCACATAATACAAAGGAATATTGGGAATTGTTGTGGTAAATGTTCCGAACTGGACAGCCTGTGCATAATCACCAAAAAAATTAGTGCTTGAATACAAGGGTCCCGGCTGCGCTTCAATGATGCTTCCGTGCATCGCATCATCACCGGCATCATAAACCTGGTTGGAATTATTATCAATGTAAACTTTCCCTTTCATATAATTGGAATACATGATTCCGTTTACAATGCTTATTTCATCATCACGTTTTACCTCGCCTATCAAGACACCATTGCGGTATTCCTGCACAATCATCCCGATAACGGCTATCTGCATGATGTCAGGCGTGAACGTTAAATTTCCTGTTGCAGGATCAAATGCCAGGGCGGTAGATGATGAAAGAGGATTGGTGGCCGAATAAGGCGCATTGTAGCCGAGAGCAAATCCTGTCATGGGGCAACCGAAACTTGCATCTTCCACCCCGGCAAGCGAATATACCAATGAGTCACCGTCAGGATCAATGCTTGTAAAGCTGTAGGTGGATAAAACATTCAGGCAATATTGTGCAAATGGCGGAGTCGTGAATTGAGGAGAACTGTTTACCGGGTAATTAAGATTGTCAAGCTTGGTATAAACATAAGCCCCTGTTCCGGCAGCGCCCCCCAATGTAGTAATTGCCGCATTCCGGCAGCATTGTTCAAAAGATAGAATCCAGTCAAAGGCTGCCTGCGGCAGGGTCACTACTCCCTGGTAAATCCATTCCTGCATACTGAAATTGCTTCCGCCAATGCAGGCGCTTATTCCATTGCCTGCAACACACGGGCTGGGCTGGCATTCCAGCCCGGTTCCGGCAACCGGGTTCAGGATAACAGTTCCGTTTAACCCTGCTGAAGCCGAGCTATAGCAAATATCAGCCTGTGGGGGTGCAGGTATCCCGGAGCAATCCCTGTATAATTTCATGGTAAGAAGGTACTGGTTGGTGCCGACATACTCATAAGTAATGCTGTTGCCGATAATGTGTGATGCAGAAGCTTTTTCTGCATGGAGCAGGAATAAAATCCCTGTGAGAGTCAAGAGTAAATTTTTTGTTTTCATGGTCAAGGTTTTTAGTTGGATCATAGGCAAAAAATAAAACAGAACGTCCCTTATCATTTGCAAGATGCGTAAACATACCCGAAAGTTGCATCACGGGCGAAAATATTCTCAGAAAATCACCATAATTACGTATGTTTTTATCGTCTTAAAAGATGATAAAAACGTGTTAAGTACTCTCATTGCAAACCCGCTAAACAAAAAAGGCTGCCGGAATTTCTTCCATGCAGCCTTAACCACAAAACTTTATTTTTTAATTCCTCTTTTTAAAATCAGCCCGTTAAATGAAATGCGACCATACGCGTCAGCAACCCCTCCCCATCGGGGAGGTTGGGTGGGGCTTGATTTCAATTCCCCGCAGCTATCTTCACATCCTTCGTCACCGTTGTATTGGGTGGTATCCTGAACGTCTCCGTATCCTTCACCTCACCGTTCAAAACATACTTCACCGTCACATCCCCGCTTCTCACACCGTCAAAATTATACTCACCGTTAGGGCCCGTTTTCACAACCAGATCCTGCTCTTCTATCATTGCATCCAGGCCAGCAACCGGCTTCCCGTCAATCATATAAGTAACCATTCCCTTCAAATTAGCCGGTGAACCGGGATTAATCATCGTATTAACCTTCTCAAACACAAACTGGTCTCTTATAGATTCCAGGGTGAACAATTCCTGTGCATCCTTAAACATGCTCATCAGGAACTCATTGATTTTATTATTTGCAATCAGCTTCTCTTCGGTTAACTTCTCTGCATTCTGCTCGGCTGTAATAAATTTAGAAAGCGTCAGCACAAATGCATCTTTCTTATCTTCTAATTCCTGCACAAATGTGGTTGGCATATTATCATTAGCCTCCAGCGCAGCCGAATTATTATTTGCAAACTCTATCGCACCTATCATCATCTGTTTAGTTTCCTTCCAGTTCTCATTGCTGCTCTCTGCGTACTTGTCACCCGAAGCGGCATCCCACTTTGAATCAAAAAATTCTTCTGCCCATGCATCGGCAATATATCTTTTCAAACGTTGCATAGTGGCAAGACAATCCTTATTATCCATTGATAATTGAATCCTCAGGCTTTCCGCCACCTCTGTTCGTGCGCGGTCATCGGGCATTTTTTCAGCTGCTAATATTTCGGCTTTTCTTTGGTTGGCATAGCTCAAAGTGTACTTAGCCTTAAAAGCCGTAAACACTACAAGGAACTGAATAAAACTATCCCATCCTTTGTCTGCAATTAAATAAAGGCTGGCTTGGCTGCAATTGTAATCGGCATTCGTTTTCATAAGTCTGATTTGTTTTTAAGAGTTAAAATTAATTATTGATTAAGTTTTAAAATATTTTCACTTTGTTATACTTTATTGTTTTATTTTTGTTTCGATTTGAAATCTGCCAAATCGAAAATGAAACAATCCCCCAATGAAACGTAGGTTGTTTCATAAGGTTTCAACTATCTTTCAGTAAACTGTAAGATTTTTTAGATTTTTCCATATCTCCCGGAGTGAAAAGCTCTCCACAAAATCATCTCTCGGGCAAATCAGTTTGTAAGATTTCTTGAAAAAAGCAATAAAAAGTTTGAAGTATTCAAGCTTTTTCTAAAGAACTTTTTATCAAAAATAAATAAAATCTCCTCTCAAAAACGGATAAAATTATTTTTAAAAATATTTTTTTAATAACTAAAATTTACTAATCTTGCTTAAACAATAAAATAAATTAATTGATATGGAAAAAAAGACTGCTACAAATGGTTCACATCAGACTGAGAAAAAGGAGACTTGTGGTATTATTATGCCAATATCATCTTCGGATGGATATCCGGAAAGCCATTGGTCTGAAGTTAGAGCAATTTTAGAAGAAGTTATTAATAATTCTGGTTTCAATGCGAATATGGTTAGCGATGCTGACGAAATTGGAATTATCCACAATCGTATAATTCAAAATGTAATTAACAATCCGATAATTATTTGTGATGTGAGTTCCAAAAACCCAAATGTCATGTTTGAATTAGGTTTAAGACTAGCTTTTGATAAAGCTGCAATTATTATAAAGGATGATCAAACGAACTATAATTTTGATACCTCCCCTATTGAACATTTGACTTACCCAAAAGATTTACGCTATGCAACAATAAATAAGTTTAAAGAAAAACTTTCTGAAAAAATAAAAGCTACATATAATGCGTCAAAAAAACCCGAATATTCTACTTTTTTAAAACATTTTGTACAATACAAACCAAAAATTGAAACTCAGGAGATTGGTTCTTCAGAATTTATAATTAAACTACTTCAGGGGATAACTAATGAAATGTCTGTGATTAATTCGAATTTAAAATCAACAAAAAATACTTATATATCTAGAACTCCATCAATAAAAATAAACGACCCTGTGAAAGAATATCTGTTCGAATTTATGAAAGCTAATAAAATTGAAGATATTAACACCTTACCGGATAAAATAGATGATTTCTCTAATTTTATTGCGGATAAAACAGGTACTTTCATTTCTAAGGAATATCTCAATAAAATTGTTAAAAATTTTATATTAACGTCTGAGTCTGCCTTTTAATTCCAGTGGGTTCTTTTTAATTTCAATTTTGGGAAATAAAGTCTCACAATAGCCTCATGCCAAAAATTTGAGATATAAATATTTTTAACATTATTTTTAATTTTTGACCATATAAAACCGCACATTCTTATATTTTATTTATTTGATTTTCAATCTATTAAAAATTTTTTTTAAAATATTGAAAATAAGTTAATAACATTGCTGTTAATAAGTAAACATATGAACAGCCTATTATTGAAAACTTTTTTGTATTGGAATGTTTATTTAATATGTTTTTAACATTCACAGTTTTACTTTTGGAACAAATTTTTTAAATATGCCCGCTTTAACTACTAATAAAGAATATCTTGAATTTTTGGAGAAGTGCGAAAATTGGGCAAATTCTAACTCCACTGAAATTTATTCCAATGATGGCGCACCTCAGGCAAATGCTGTCATGTCCACCATTTTTAAAAAATCTCAGGAACAAATTAGAATTTTTGCAAATAATGTTGACGGTACAATATCTCAATGCTGTGAATGTGATGATACATTTATGAAAAGCTTAGGTGAGTTTATTTCAAGACCCAATACAAATCTGAAGGTTGTTATTCAAACAAAGCCTGACCATCCTGCAAAATTTTTTAATTTTTTAGTTCACAAGTCAAAAGAAGAAAATTCAAGGGTTGAATTAAAAATTGCGTCATCTGCATTTTTAAATAATATTTTATCTAAAAGACCTCCTGGAGAAAAATCTGTAAGGGGTAATGAGTATATCCACTTTGCTACTGGAGATTCTCATATGTTTAGAATAGAATATGATTCTGTATTACACAACGCCAAATTTTCATTCAAAAACGAAACTTTTACCAAACTTTTAATTGATGATTTTGATAGCTTTTTATCAAGTTGTGAAAAAGTTTCATAATTAAGTAAGTTAATTAATATTGTCTATATTTGCAATGCACGCCTTAAGCGTGTATTTTTTTTGTTTAGCCTAAATGAAAAAATGAATTTACAGGATTTTGTACATTTTTTTGCTGTTTTATCAGTTGCATATTTAATTTTTGGTACCCGAGAAACGATTCTAGATTATCTATTTGATAAAGAAGGAAGATTTAAAAAACCCGAAGTCAAACTTGATAGAGAATTTGAAACTTTTATTTCCGAAAAACTAAAAAAAGTTGAAGCAATTCTTGAAGCTCAAGCAAAAAAGGAAGAAATTGTGTACGCCCAACAAGCGGCCCCTGTGACGGATATAAATAAACTTGAAAGGGAAAAACAGAATAAAATCAAGCAAGAAAAGGATATTTTAAGAATGCAATTCAACTCTTTATACGGAGGTGAATGGAAAAATTTAAAGACACTGTATCAAAACATTTTAAAATCAG
>DATEMK010000561.1:0-6637 GCA_035275625.1 Bacteroidia bacterium | reverse complement strand
GTTGTAATTGGAGAAGTTTGAATGGATACTAACTGCCAATAACTTCCCATTCCTCAATTTTGCCTTCAATTACTTCAAAAAGCGGGTTGCATTCAAAAGTTTTTTTCATTTTCATCTCTTTATATCTTTTAATGTCGCGTTCCATTAATTTATTTAATAAATGTTTTATTTCATAATCAAGCTGCCCTTTGGTTACGGTTAGTTTTGCAGGTTTAAAACTCCGGTTTATTTTTTCTTCGTCAAAATTATATTTTCTGAGGCATGCTTCGGAGTGTATTTCAGCCAGGTATTGGTTGATGGCATCAACCGGCTTCTTTAATTTTTTAAACCTGTTAAGCTGGGGATGATTTTTGTAGCCCCTGGTTTTACCTTCAAGAACATGTTTTGCCAGGAGTGTTTCACGCCACAGGGCAACCAACCCTTTTGCATCAAGATACTTTGGATGTAATGACCAGATTCTCATTTCGGTTTTAACAAATTCTCTTTTCAATCATAAACAATCCTGTCCTTATACCTCCTCTTAAACCGTTTCTTTTTTAAATCCTCACTGTGCCATTTAATGTATTTTCCGAAAGTACCCCGTATGCGGTGGTAAAGAGATTGCCTTTCCACTATGGAAACAAAATTTTCTCTTATTGCAGGGCTTGCATCAATGACAGGTTCCTGGATTTCATTAGCGCGCAGTGTATCATAAACTATCGGCAGCAGTTTTATCGGCAGTTCATACTTGTTTATAAAATGCCGCATATTGCCAACCTGGTTCGGATCAGTTGCAAGTCCGATGTTGGTGAACCCGTGTTTTTTTGCAATGCGGTAAGAGTAGTAAACATTTTCAGTTGTATGCTCTGCGGTTTGCTCTGTAAAAATATGTTCAGGAGGGATTCCCAATGCTTCGGCATAGATAGCCATCACTTTACTTTCAACATATTTGGTATAAACTGCCGAACCTGAAAAAATAATATTCTTGGCATATCCTTTCTTATAAAGGTAATCAGCCCAGCGTATTCGTATATTCAAAACAGTATCCCATCCGGTTTCATAATAAGGAAAACCCGGAACTATAATGGCATCAAAAGGCTGGTCCTTTATATTCTTGTCATAAATCTTTTGCGCAACCCGGTTAGAAGTGGAGCAGGAAGTGAGTAAAAAGAAAGCCATTATAAAAAGGCAGACCCACGGAATAAAATATTTGGATTGTGAAGACAATAGGAGAGAGCGATGAAAAAGATAAGCCTGAGGTTCGCAGATTATTTTCTGTTAATCATACAACAAATTCTTCCGCGCATGTTTGACTGATATTTATTGACCGTATTTTGATTGCCAGGTTTTGTAGTAATCGCTTTTAATTTTTTTAATGACGCTGAATATAGCCCCTGCCCAATAATTACGGATTCCAAAACCCTGGGGCTTTCCTTCTATCCGTTCGTAAATAAGAATATCTTTTGTTGCATTATTTATCGCAACAAAATGAACTATTGCAAGTTCACCTCCTTTATTAAAGCTTTCCACAACAAATGCTACCCCGATGCCTGTTTTTTCTTTAAGTTGATATTCTTTAACAAATTTTGCTATATCTTCCTGCTTATAACCGGGAGGGTTATTAGCTTCCATTTGTTCCAGGGGAGCTTTGGCATTTTTATCCATCATCATATCAATATCAAAGAATATGTCGTCTTTTCTCAAAGCTCCTTTGATATCGAATTTCTTCTGTTCATTTACAATGAGCTGGTTCCATGCAGGAAAATATTTGCTTCTGACCTCAGAAGGGCTTGTCTGCACAGCGTCTCCGATCTGGTTGAAGCTTCCGATTAATTTGGTATGTGAAAAATCAAGACCGAGCCAGCTTATTTTAACATCATTTGTAGTAAACAAATCTTTGGCTGTCTGAGCCATCGCAGTGTTTAAAGCGCTTATTGCAACGAATGCTAAAATTATTTTTTTCATTTTTTTACATTTTAATTATTCAGTTAGCAAATATAAATTAATTCTTTTGTTTATTTCGTCTCCTTAAAATGAAGATTTGATAAAGAGTTTTTGATTAATTTTTCCTTCGGTCAATAAAATTAACAGGCTTTCTGTTAGAAGAAGAAGGAAATTGCAATTGATTCACCTCATTCACGCTTTTAAATTCTATAGCCGGGGCAACACGAAGCTTAGCCCTGAAATGATCTTTGATTTCTTTTTCAAGATGCTCGGTCGGAGCGTCACATCCTATTTTAATTAATATTTCATCTGTTCCCAGGTCGTTAGTAAAAACTTCAACAACATAATTTTCTATTTCATCCATGTTATTAAGGACGTCATATAAAGCAGGCGGATAAATGGTTGTGCCTTTTAATTTTATCATTTGCTTTTTTCTGCCGATGATCGGGCTCAGGCGAACAGTTGTTCTGCCGCAGGAACAAACTTCATGATTCATCGTGCATACATCTCCTGTCTTGAAGCGCAGCAATGGCATAGCTTCTACACCAAGTGTTGTAATTGTCAGCTCTCCGGCTTCTCCTTCTTTGACAGGATGATCATTTTCATCAAGCAACTCGATTATGATCAGTTCAGGATGATGATGGCCGCCTTTTCCTTCTTTGCACTCAGTGAAAGCGGCTCCCATTTCCGTGGAAGCATAGGTGGAATACAATTCAATATTCCACTTTTCTTTAATTCTTTTTCCCAGGGTGTTTAAAGTGAAATCAGGATTTCGTATAGCCTCCCCGATACAAATCGCTTTTTTGACGCTGCAATTTTTGTAATCAATATGATTTGCTTCTGCATATTCTGCCAGCTTTAAGAGAAAGGAGGGAACTGTAATAAATGCGGTAGGCTGAATGCGAAAAACAGAATCCCATTGTAATTCCGGAATTCCATTCCCTGTGCGGACAATGCCTGCTCCTGATTTTCGCGCACCAAGAAAATAAGCCAGCCCTGCCATGAACCTTTTGTCAAGCGTGGTCATCAGCTGGTAAATTTCATTTTCAGAACCATTAGCACATTTTAATGAAACAGATTCATTGTACGCAAGCCGGTCGAGATCATGATCGGTTAATGCAAATGTTACAGGATTGCCAAGAGTTCCGCTTGTCGTGATGTAATCAATGATTTTGTTTTTGGGTACACAAATAAAAGCATCATTATATTTTTCAAGATCATCTTTTGTGGTAACCGGAATTTTTGAAAGATCCTCTATAAGTTTTATTTCATCTGTATTTATATGCGAAGCTTTAAATAATCGCTGGTAAAAAGGAGAGTTTTTTTTAAGATAAGACAATGCATCTGCCAGCTTCTTCTCCTGGAAAAGTTTTATCTGTTCTGCTGATTGTGATTCTATAAAAGGAATGTTCATTATCTTTTGTTTAGCTTTTGCCATGCCCCGATGCAATCAGAAAGATTATTAAACATCTTATCTTTTTCCTGCTTTGTTGCAATTTCTTTATTCAAACCTATAGAATAATAATGAATCGCTTTCGTATAATCGGAATGTGATTTATAATAATCACCCGTGGTTTGATAGGAAATGTAACACTCAGGATTTGTTTTAATAAAAGAAGTTAATGTTTCATCAGGAATGAGTGTGCTGTCTGCCTTTGATCTTTCGGCAATAAATTTTTTCAATGATTTAAAGTGAACAAAATTTGCATAACCCGGAGTATTCAAAAAACTGTCAGCAGGAATGGTTAAATCTTTTTCATAAATTTCTTTTTTAGTTTTTAGACCGGCAGCTTCCGCAAATACTTTTTTCAGATCATAGCAAACAAATTGCCCGCTCTGAAATGGAAATGTGGAAACCCAAACAAGCCGTTCGCGGGGTTTAAAAATAATGGAGTGATGAGCAACCAGCTGGTTGATATTTTTTTCATTGGTCATACCAATATTCTTGTCATTTAAGCCGCCCTGGTTTCTTAAAATTTCTGCAGCGGCAGTATAATTTATCACGGGATGCGCAGCGAGCAATTGCCCCATCCTTTGCAAACGGTAATTGGATGAGCTTTCTGCAATATTTTTAATATTATGCTCATCGTTTGTAAATGCTTCTCCCTGGTAATGATTCGGGCAAATGAGAAAATCATTTCCGGATGAAAATAAATCCATATTTTTCGGAGCCTTCTCAATGATGGCAGCTTTATTTTCTTCGGCAGAACCGATGAGGATGGATTCGGCCACAAATGTTTTTCTATTTTCTGCAATAGCATAAGCTTCAGAAATATTTTTTGCATACTGTAAAATTTCCCTGGCTACTAACGATATGGGAGTAGCTGCACTTGCAGGGATGGATTCTTTTGATGCATTGATGGTAACTGTCAGTCCGTATTCATTCATTCCTGAAACAGCGCCAATCATTCCTGCCCAGGTCACCATCATAAATTTATACCCTGAATCAGGATGTATAAATTCAACAATTTTATTTTTTGCAAAATCATCTCCTACATAGAAATCAAAATTACGTGCGATAATTAAATTTCCATCAGCGGATTTTTTATTCCATGCCGCAAATGATGTGCATCCCACGACCAGTCTTTTATCCTGGAGTGCATGGCCGATGTCGTGCGCTGCATGATAATAAAGCTTGCGTTCATATTTGGGACCTATGAAATTAAATTTATCTGATGCATATATTGATTCGCCATAAATTTCCTTCTGGTATTCACTGGTAACATGATCTTCGAGGTTGCGGTTAAACCATGCCACAAATAGACGGAGAACATGCAGCCACAGTTTTGAAGGAACTAATTTCTGAATTTGCGTAATAAATGCCTGTTCCTGGAATTCGCCCAGCTCAATGGCGAGTTTTCCCTTTTTTACACCCAGTTCAAAAGCGTTTCCATCCACATACATTTCCCACAATCCCGTTTCACTTTTCTTCAGCCAGTTATTTCCAATCACATAAAAATCTTTTCCAACCTGCGAACGCTGAAGATTCATCGCAGATTTATCAGCTACCTTCGGTGGAAAAATAATAATGACATAACCGAGATAAATCACAAAGATCAGTACAAGCCATAAAAAAATGCGGAACCATTTCCGCTTTTTCATTTTCATAATCATGCAAATTTACAAATAATGAATAAGGAGGAGTGTGAAGTTTCTTTCTCCTACTTTTGTGTTGATATTAAATAATAAATAAAGATTGCAAACAATTAATAAAAAACGAGGAGCGCTTTCTGCCATGCTGCATTTAAAATGCCCGCATTGTCACGAAGGAAATTTATTTACAGTCAAAAATCCTTTTAAGCTGAAAACCCTTTCAGTGATGCCTGATTTATGTCCTGTATGCAATCTCACATTTAATCCCGAACCCGGTTTTTACTGGGGCGCTCTTTATACGAGCTATGCATTAGGCGTTGGCCTCGCTGTTTTAGATTTCACGATTGTGTATCTCATTTGCGGATGGAACGTGTGGGCGATCATGCTCAGTATTACACTGGTGTTGCTCTTAACAGCACCCGTGCTTTTCAGGTATTCACGTGTCTTGTGGATTTATATCTGTTATTATTTTATGCCGGGTACATTGAAGCAGGCTAAATAGCACAAACAATGGCGAAAAATCCGGTAACATCCGTAAATCAAAAATAAACATTGAATGGAGTAATTCTTAAGGCAGACAATGAGCATGAAAAAATTTATTTCACCACAACTAATTTTTTTCCACCGCTTGCTCCGCGGCTTGTTTGCAATTGATAATAATAAGTGCCGGCCGATATTTCAGCTGTAGATATAAGCAACGAATCAAAAGTTTTATCCACTTTGAAACGCTTTATCTCTTTACCTGTTAAATTATAGAAAACAATTTCACCCTGGTTAATATCATCAGGCAATTCATAATCAATAGTTGTGAATTGTTTAGTTGGATTAGGATACGCATTTGAAATTAAACTTTGCTCGTTCATAAGCTCTTCGCTTGTCTCCTGTATGGCGGTAGATAAAGTTCCTGCCAGGCCAAATACTCTTGCTTTTCCGCCTTGATAGCTAAGAATCATTTTTGTTCCTGCCGAAGTATTATAAATCGGATATTGCTGTAAATGTATATTCAGCTTTATGTTTGGATAACCATTGTTAGTAAAAAGCAACGCTCCATCTTCATTATAAATATTTGTCGTATAAATATTCCCAGAGTCTGCGAGATACATAAATTCAATTTCCGGATCCAGGTCAAACAGATTCTCTGATAAATATAAAATATCGCCAACAGTTCCACTCCAATTAAGAGGGAATCCGGAAAGAGAAATATTTTTAACAAAAGAATGGCTCATGTCATAAACACTTATTACCTGTCCGCATCTGTTTATTTTAACATAGTGCTCCCCTGAAACTTCAAATTTCACTATCATTAATTGGCTGGCATTACCTGAACAGAAGTTATAGGTGGCAGCGCTGTCATAAACATGCTCCAGCGTAAACTGCGCTTTCGCGTTTAGTGTAAACACAATCATGGCAAGTAAAAATATTTTTTTCATCTTATAGTGGGTTTTTATTAACGGTAAACGTCCTGAATTTTAAAAAATTACAATAATTTTTAAATTTTTGTACTCGACAGAGTCTCCATTTTTGGGACTCTGACGCAAGGGTTTTATCAAATCAAAAGTAATTTTAATTTCCCATTTCACCAAAAAAACAAAACCCGCCTTCCAGCGGGTTCCATTTTAAT
>DATEMK010000560.1:0-3389 GCA_035275625.1 Bacteroidia bacterium | reverse complement strand
TACCAGAATTTGTGACTGTTTTTACCCTTCAGGAGCTTTTTCAAATGTGTGAATCATGTAACTTTTTTCCAAAGTTATGTAACGGTTTTCTTTAAAAAGAAGCTCAACTTTGCCATGTAATAATCCAATTACACCTGTCCCGCAGGAAGCGGGAAATTAAATTCATGTAAAATGGCACTTGCAGCAACACCAATCGCAGAAGAGAAAAAAGAAGACGGAGTACTGAACACTTCCATCCAGGAGGTTTCCATTGAAAAAATAGGGCTGAAAGCAGGTTTGATTACGGCCGCTTCATTAATTATTTATTTCCTGGTCATGAATTATCTTAATTTCATGGATAGCTCCATCGCATGGGGATTGAATTTCATCATTCTCTGGGCGGGAATTAACCTCGCTTATCGTTTTTACAGGTCAAAGACAAAGCTGAATGTAGATTATTTTCCCGGGCTGATATTGGGCGGCCTTACAACTGCTGCCAGTGTGATTCCTTATGTAATTTTTGTGTACTTCTGGTTTTCCCAGTCAGATGCCGCGATGATGTCCATATTAAAAAGCAATAACCTTTTTATGGGCGCACAAATTACTCCGATGAAAGCTGCGGGTTCAACAATGATTGAAGGAATATGCTCAGGCGGTATAATATCTTTTATGATGATGCAGTATTTTAAATCAGGTTTCAGAAGAAAAAGAAAAGAAAAAATCACCCCGGGTTAATTTGCTGCTCCGCCAGTTTGTATTTAAACATATTCAACTCTGGCTGACAATTCACTAATAATTTAAACTCTTATACTATGAATTCTTTAAAAAATATTTTCCTGGTAGAAGACGACCTTGACGACCAGTTGTTTTTTGCTGAGGCGCTCGGCAAAATCAAAAATGCAGCTTTATATTATATAGCAAGCAATGGCAGGGAGGCGCTTGACAAGCTGGAAACTGCGGCTGTTCTCCCGGACATTATTTTTATGGACGTCCACATGCCGAAGATGGACGGTATTGAATGTTTAACTGCAATAACAAAAAACGAAAAAATAAAAAACATACCGGTTGTGATGCTTACAACTGATACAGGAAAAATGAAGCTTGTTCACGAGCTTGGCGCAAAAGCATTTATTAAAAAGCCGTCTGACGGTAAAATACTCCATCAGAAAATTGAGCAAATGATTAACCTCGATTTTAGTGCAGACAGTCACATTGCCAGTCAAACTTTTCAACCGGTGATTGCATTGGCTTAACACATAGTAAAAAGCTTTTATATAAAAAGGATTCAGGTTAGGTTAGGTTTATTTTTAAGTTTTATCCAGGCTATTGATTTCAATGGCCTTTTTTTATTCCGCGGCATAGGCAGGACGTGTCCGGGAGAGAAAAAAAGAAAATTTTCTGAAATGTGTGAATCATGTAACTTATTTCTAAAGTTATGTAATGCTTTCTGAAAGCAGTGTGTTCAACTTTGCATTCCATAAATTGGCTGCAAAAAAACTATATAATGAGAATGAATTTTAAACACGCCTTAGCGCTGGCAACTATTTGTATTACCGGGTTCAGTCAAATCTTGCCTGCACAATCAACTTACAAACTGAGCGGCTCAAAAGATAATAATATGAAATTGTCGGGCACTTCTACCCGTCATGATTGGGTTATGACTGCACATGCTTTTACCGGGGAAGCGCAATTCGGTTTCAACCCGGAAAATGAAAACCAGCTTACTTCCCTGGAATCTTTAACCTTCTCTTTACCCGTGCTGAATCTTAAAAGCGACAAAAAGAAACTGGACAGGAATGCATACAAGGCATTAAAAACCGGCCTGCATAAAAATATTATTTACACATTCATATCGGCAACTATATTGCCTGAAGGTGAGAATGAATACCTTGTCAGGACAATTGGCAATCTCAGCATTGCAGGTGTTACAAAGGAAGTAACAATGAACGTTAATTGCATTGTCGGCAAAGATTCAGCCATTACTTGCACCGGGTCATATAAACTGAAGATGACAGATTATGAAGTTAAGCCTCCGTCTTTTATGCTGGGGGCAATGAAAACCGGTGATGCCGTCACTTTGGATTTTACTATGGTTTATAAAAAGCAACCAGGCATTTAATATAAATTAATTTCAATCTTAATAATGCACAATGAAAATTAAACTTCTCCTTCTTTTTTGTATAGCGTCCGGTGTTTTGAAAGCGCAGCAAGAATCATTACAATATTTTCGTCCCAATAATAAAACAGGCATAAATATTTTTGAACCGGGCAAAAATGATACAACTCCCTTTACAGGAATTAAAGTAAGAATAGGCGGCAATTTCACACAGGATTTCCAGGCGCTTAGCCATCAGAATAATGCCGCGCCTGTATATGATGCAGATAGTCTCAACATTAATAGGCCTGTATCGCTTACCAATGGGTTTACCCGTGCAATGGCTAATTTGAATATTGATGCCCAACTGAGTGACGGCATCCGGCTTAACCTCACCATGTATTTATCTGCACGGCACCACGAGGAAACCTGGGTAAAAGGAGGATATGTTCAGTTTGATAAACTGTCATTTCTCAAAAGCGATCTCATTGACACTATCATGAAAAGTATCACCATTAAGATAGGAGATTATGAAGTGGACTACGGTGACCAGCATTTTCGCAGGACAGACGGAGGCAATTCGACTTACAACCCTTTTATAGAAAATTACATCATGGATGAATTTGCAACAGAAATCGGGGGCGAAATTTCTTATCATCCTCCATGCGGCTTAATTGCTATGGCAGGAATTACCAACGGTGAACTTAATCCGACAGTTATTGCTTCCTCTCAAATTGATTCTGCCACAGGAAAACCAAACAAATACTCACCCGCATTTCTTGGCAAGCTCGGTTACGACAAGCAATTCAATAAAGATTTCAGGTTCAGAATCACCGGGTCATGTTACATAGTTAAAAGCGCTGCAAGCAGCACATTATTTTTCGGGGACAGAACAGGTTCACATTATTTCTTAGTGATGGAGAATACTCTTGCATCCGCAACTGATAATGCCTGGTCCGGAAGATACAATCCTATGTTCAAACAGCAGGTTACAACTTTTATGATAAATCCATTTGTTAAGTATAAAGGATTTGAGCTGTTCGGTACGTATGAAATGGCACAGGGAAGAACGATTACTGAAAAGGAAATGCGCACAGCAACACAATATGCAGCAGAGCTAATTTACAGGTTCCCGCACGAAAAAGAAAACTTCTGGATCGCGGGCCGTTACAATTCTGTTACGGCTGCCCTTCCGCTGAACCCGAATGACATAACGATCAATCGTATGGCGGGATCCATAGGATGGTTTCTCACCAAAAATATTATGATGAAAGCAGAGTATGTAACTCAGGAATACAAAGACTTTCCAATAACA
>DATEMK010000559.1:0-6203 GCA_035275625.1 Bacteroidia bacterium | reverse complement strand
GCTTCCCGTCAAAAAAACTTTTAAAATAAAAAAGAATGTTTGTTCATGGATAAAATAGTAAGAATACGCAAAATTTTTTTAACATAAACTCTAAAAATTAAAAAATGAGCAATGTAGCACAACTGTCATCAAAAATTGATGCAAATGATATTACACTCGCAGGAATTTTAGATCGCCAAAAATTCACAATTGATTATTTTCAGCGTGAATATCGCTGGGAAAGAAAGCACATACAGCAATTGATTGATGATTTATCATCGTCATTTTTATCTAATTACAATCCTGAGCATTCAAGAAGTGAAGTGGAAGATTATAACTCATATTACATGGGACCCATCGTAATGAGTAATAAAGAAGGCAGGCTTTCAATTATAGATGGTCAGCAAAGATTGACTTCACTCACACTTCTCCTTGTATTTCTCAATAATAGACAGGCTGAATTAGAGAAAAAAGAAGCGGTAGAAACTTTGATTTTTTCTGAAAAATATGATGTAAAATCTTATAATATGCAGGTAGAAGAACGTCAAAACTGTTTTGATGCCCTTTTTAATACAGGTGAATATGAACCAACGGAAGATGATGATGAATCGGTTAAATATCTTGTAGCAAGATACAACGACATACAGGAAATTTTTCCTCCTGAAATCAATGATAATGCTTTGCCCTTTTTTATTTCATGGCTTAAAGAAAAATTAATTTTTGTAAAAATTGTTACATACAGTGAGGAAAATGCTTATACAATTTTTGAAACAATGAATGATAGGGGTTTGAACCTTACTCCTACTGAAATGTTGAAAGGATATCTTCTTTCCAAGATAAAAGATGTAAAAAAGAAAAATGAATTAAATGTTTCATGGAAAAAAAGAATTGGAGAACTTCATGAATGGAATCAGCAGGAAGATTTGGAATTTTTCAAGACATGGTTGCGTGCTAAATATGCTGACACCATTCGCCAGGGAAAAGTTGGTTCTTTCAATGAGGATTTTGAAAAAATCGGTACAACCTTTCATACGTGGGTAAAAGAGAAAGTTAAATTAATCGGACTGGAAAAAGACACCGAGTTTCTTGATTTTGTTCAGGATAAATTTGACTTTTTTTCCCGTGTTTATTTAAGAATCATAGATGCACAAAACAATTACAATGAAGACCTTAATTTGATATACATGACATCATGGTTTTGGATTGCAGATTCTTTAGCATTTCCATTGTTAATGGCTCCCATAAAAGAGGATGATGATTTAAAAACACAAAATAAAAAACTTCTTTTAGTAGCACATTTTATTGACTGTTTTGCAGTATACCGTTCTGTTAATAACAGAACCTTGGGTCAAAGTTCTTTAAGATATACACTTTATACACTGGTAAAAGAAATCAGGAATAAAGATGTTGATTCTTTAGCGGGTATTCTAAAAAAACGTGTTCAGGAATTTGAAGAAAATTTAGATGGGATTCTTGAATTTACATTACACCAGCAGAACAAAAGGTTTGTACGTTATTTTCTGGGTCGCATTACAAATTACATAGAAAATGAGTCAGGCATCAATTCTCACATTGATGCTTACATGTCGGATGCTGTGAAAAAACCTGCACAGATAGAACATATATGGGCAGATATTTACGAAGACCACAAAGATGAACTTGACCAAAAAACAGATTTTAATTGGTATAGGAATTCACTGGGGGATTTGGTTCTGTTGCCAAAGGGCACAAATCAGTCATTTAACAAAGACCGTTATGAAATAAAATTACCACATTATTTAAAACAAAATTTACTTGTTCAGAGCCTCCATCCAGACTGCTATCATAAAAATCCCAATTTTATAAAATGGTATAAAAATGAAGGATTGTCATTCCAGGCACACAAAAAATTTAAAGTTCAGGATATTGAAACCCGTACTGAACTCTATAAAGATATTGCGGAAAAAATTTGGTCAGTGGATAAATTTCAAAAAATAGCCGAAGAATAATGCTTTATGGTAAAGTGGGAGAATATGTAAGGTCGCAAGAGGAGTTCGTTAAATTGTATAAGGGCTAAAAATGTAAATATCGATGTGGACTCATGGTTTCAAAATTCAGATTTTTCAAAATTCCCTGATTTTTTGTTTATTTCCTCCCATCCAGGCAATATCTTCGTTTTCCAAAATCATTCCTGAATCGGAATTTAATATCCGTTCGTTATTTCGTTCAATTCCGACCAAGAAAGCTTTAGCTTTTTCACAAATTCTCTGAATTGCGAATGTTTTGTTTGTAGAAGGGAGAGTCAAGTGTAATGGTCACATGCATTAATGTAATGTCAGGGGCATGGGAGAAAATATTAAATAATGTTCTTTGTTCAACTGATCAATAATCTTGATTGATTTTGAAATAAAAAATTAGCACATTTGTTCCTTAATGCAAATGTTATTGGCACCTTTTAGCGATAGTCCTAACTTCAAACTGACTGCAAGAAATTAACAAAGAGATACTATGAATTGGAAAAAAATCAACCTGTATATTTTGTTCTCCTTTGCTTTCAGTTGGACAGTAGCATTAATTATGGCACTGGCGCATATTAATATTGGCAGCATACCCGGGACGGTTCTTCTTGCCGGACTTTATATGCCTGGACCGGCTTTGGCAACCTTTGTCATTCAAAAGTATATTTATAAAGAGGGATTCAAACAATATGGTTGGACATTTGATAAGAAGGCCATTAAATGGATTTTATTTACCCCTCTTCTTTTTCTTGCTCTTACGATATTGACATTTGCAATAATTGCAATTCTCGGCAACTCTCATTTAATACCACAATTCGGACAGCTCGACTTTACCCAGGAGAACTTTAATCTTCGTCTCAGGGAACTTGCCAGCGGCAAAGTAGATCTTGATAAAGTAGAATTTCCCCACATCCCTCCCGTGCTGGGTTTTTTCGCCATGTTAGGGCAAGCAATTTTAGCGGGATCAACCCTGAGTTTGCCGTTTATGTTTGGCGAAGAATTCGGGTGGCGCGGGCTGATGCTTAGAGAAACTCTGAAAATGGGTTTTCTGAAGGCAAGCACTATTATCGGGCTTATTTGGGGCATTTGGCATTTCCCAGTAATTTTAATGGGACATAATTATCCTCATCATCCATATTTTGGAATTCTTATGATGTGCTTATTCACCATAGCCATATCGCCAATATTTTCCTATGTAAGAATAAAAACAAAATCAATCTTAGGTTCCTGCATGTTACATGGCATGATAAACGCAACAGGCGCAATGTATGCATTGTATATCGCAAATGGAAATGAACTTTACAGCTCCATTGCGGGCTGGGCAGGAATTATTGCAGGAATTGTTTTGACAGTTTGTATATTCCTTCTTGACAAAAAATTCGTAACGGAATACAGAACTACTGAATAGCATTAAAGCACAAGATATTCATGGTGTGACTAACGCAGGTTTAAGAGAGAAAGGCGGATGAACATCTTTCTTACTTCGCATGTAAAGAGCAAAACCGCTAAATGCAACTGACATTGTTACTCCACCAGGTTCAGGAAAAAATGTTTACTTGTTAAATTTTGATGCTTAAATCAAGCAAGTAAAATTGCTTTGCAAGAAGCATAAAGATTTAAGTTATGCTTGAACTCCAATAAAAATTCAATAAAAATTCGCCACCTTTACCAAACTTTTTTTGTCAAGAATTCTTATTACGCGACCATTGGTTTCAATCATTTTCTCATCCTTAAAATCGTGCAAAAGTCGCACGAGTGTTTCCTTCGCAGTTCCAACCATGCTTGCCAAATCTCCCCGTGAAAGATTAATTTCTGACGGAGTATTTTCATTACCGTTCACCGCATATTTTTCATTTAATATCAAAAGCCCAAGGGCAAGCCTTTCACGTACCGATTTTTTCGCCAAACTGGTAATATTATTAATGAAAACGCTAAATTCATGACTTAACAATTTAAGCAACCATTTTGATAACACGGGAGAAGAATTGAGTACCACAAGGAAATCGTCTTTCGGAAAAAAAGAAATTTTTGAGTTTTCTATTGCTGCAGCCGAATCGGGATAATGTGATTCACTAAGTAAAGCATGGTAGCCCATCAATTCGCCCTGGTTACAGATATAAAAAATCTGTTCTCCGCCTTCATTTGTAGTTTTATATTTTTTTACTTTTCCATCCTTCAAAAAATAAATACCCATGGGAATACCGCCCTCCCGAAAGATAATTTCCCCTTTTTTATAATTATGCGTTACACTGTTTGCTGTAAGCATTTTTTTCTCATCGTCTGTCAATCCTTCAAAAATTTGACTGCTTTTAAATTGAAATTTTTCCGATGGAAAGGACATTGATTTTACCGATTGAAAGTAGGTTTTTGTTTTGCGAATGTACGAAGAATTGACTTTTCATGTTATTAAATGTTGATTAATATCAACATGGGAGTTAATCTAGCTCAATAATTTTCTCAAAGCAGAAAAATAATTTTGCGGTCGAATATTCTCAGAATAAATTGTATGAAAGAATTTGGAATTATACCTGTTTGGCACGCAAGAAAAATAAAATAGCCGATTCTGCCACGCAGTTTATTTTATGGTTTACCAAATAACTTTTAATTATGCTTTGGTTGATGTCAAAATTTAACTTATTAAGATGCATTTTCCTGTTGACTTAAAATATACGGAAAGCCATTTGTGGATGAAGAAATTGGGAATAAACATCTATGTCGGAATTACGGATTATTTTCAAAACTCCATCGGACCAATTGATTTGATTTGTTTAAAGTCAAATAGTTCGTTCGAAAAAAGAGAATCATGCGGAGAAATTCATAGTAAAAAAGCCAAAGAAAGAATTCTAATGCCAATTGCGGGAACCATTTTATTTGTGAACCATTCCAAATTTCTTACTCCTCACGTGTTTAATACTCAACCCTACTCTAATTGGATTATAATTATTGCACTACAGGATGTAAGGGGGCTAAAGGACTTGTTATCTTCACGAGAATATGAAAAATATCTAAAACATTTACATAAAGATGGTATTTGAATGCATGAAAGTGAACATAGATATTTTCAATATGTAAAACAAGAATTAAACAATATGCCCACCGGAACAAAGTTGGCAGCGTATATGATATCTTTAATGCAGATTCCATACACATATAAAATGGTTGATATAAGTTTAGATGGGCTGCTCATGTTGTGGCAAAAATCATCTTGAAATGAAAATAAATAGGGAAAACACCATAGAAGAAAAATTATTGGAGCTGGGAGTTGTGAAATTGAAAAGATTCGGTTTTATTCATGTCAATGCTGATAATATTGTGCAGAACGAAGTTTACAGAGACTTTTTTGAAAAAATACTGAAAGAAGAAGAATTGAAAGATACCGGGTGTGATGATGCGATAAGTAAATTGCTGAAAGAAATAGAAAGTTTGAATCCTCCTAAAAAAAACTCTGGGAGTGAATATTTTTGAAAATAGAAATTTTATAAAAAATAATTAAAAGATATGAATTTGCAGAATGAATTTTAGTTAAAACGGGATTAGTTAATTTCTATCCATTGGTCATAGCAATACAAAGAAATAATAAAAAAACAACTACTACATGATATTTGAATATTTGAAGTCAAACATTGTTGTGACCGACCAGCAATTCGATTCAATTTATCCTGAAAAAATCAAAAAGCTCAGCAAAAGACATTGGTCATCAATTGAAGTCATCAAAGAGGTCGTTTCTTATCTTGTTAGAAAACCCGGAACAAGGGTTTTAGATATTGGTTCAGGTGCAGGTAAATTCTGCCTGGCAGGGGCAAGTTGCTCCAAAGGAATATTCACAGGTGTTGAATACAGAGCTAACCTTTTTGAATTGTCAAACAAAATTGCAAAATATTACAGCATTTGTAATGTTCATTTTATTCATGCTGACATTACCGAAATTCAGTTCAATGAATATGACGCTTTTTATTTTTATAATCCTTTTCATGAAAATATAGACATAGGGGCGAAAATAGATGATACAGTTAAGACATCTCCCGGTAATTATGAGACAGGCACCATTTACGTTCGCAATCAATTAGCATTGGCACCGAAAGGAACCCGCATTGTCACCTATTGGAGCTATTGCAAGGAAATTCCTCCCGGCTACAAATTTCAATACACTTCTCCTGATGGAAAATTAAAGTTTTGGAAAAAAATTTGATGAAAATAATTAAATGCAGATTTACTTACTCCTAATTT
>DATEMK010000558.1:0-3517 GCA_035275625.1 Bacteroidia bacterium | reverse complement strand
TTGGTTCAATAACGGCATCCGTACGTTCTGAATACCCGACTTTGTTTTTGTAATCTTCAACTTTTAAAATATATCCTGCTTCCTCCAAATCTTTTGCGATTTTTTTCCGGACTGTAAAACGATCTTCGCCTACATAAAACTTTGCTGCCTCGCTCATCTTTCCATCGGGTGCGATAGTATCAACTACTTCAAGCCCGTGTTTCACCCCAAGATTGTAATCATTAATGTCGTGAGCAGGTGTAACTTTTAAAGCTCCTGTTCCGAATTCCATGGTAATGTATTCATCAAAAATTATTGGTACAATCCTGTTTACAAAAGGAATGACTGCTTTTTTACCTTTCAGTTTTTTGTAGCGTTCATCATCGGGATGAACACAAACAGCAGTGTCGCCTAAAATAGTTTCAGGACGGACAGTTGCAATGGTGATAAAATTTCCATCTTCAAATTTTTGTTTTATTGCTGCTGAATCGTTGAGATCAATTTTTTCATTTTCATCAATAATAATATAACGGACATAATAAAGTTTTGAATTCACTTCCTTGTGAATTACCTCTTCATCAGAAACTGCTGTCATACCCTGCGGATCCCAGTTCACCATGCGGACTCCTCGATAGATATAACCTTTGTTATATAAATCAATAAACACATCTATTACTGCGTCACTCAAATCGTCTTCCATTGTAAAACGTGTGCGGTCCCAATCGCAGCTTGCACCTAATTTTTTTAATTGCTCCAGAATAATTCCACCGTATTTTTCTTTCCATTCCCAGGCATATTTCAAAAATTCTTCACGCGTAATATCCGATTTGCTGATTCCTTTTTCTTTCAGCATGGCAACAACTTTTGCTTCTGTTGCAATCGAAGCATGATCTGTTCCCGGCACCCAGCAGGCATTTTTTCCCAGCATGCGCGCACGCCTGATTAAAACGTCCTGTATCGTGTTGTTCAGCATGTGCCCCATGTGCAGCACTCCTGTTACATTGGGAGGAGGAATAACAATTGTATAAGGCTCACGGTCATCTGGAACTGATCTGAAAAATTTTTGCTTCAGCCAGTAATTGTACCACTTGTCTTCAACAGTTGAAGGATCGTATATTTTGGGCAACTCAATCATAAATTCTAAAATGTTTTCTCCGGGGAAGTCCTGCGGACAAAGATAAAAAGGAAAGTTGATGTTGGAGATTTGAAATTTGCGGCTTACCTGCATATTATTACATTTGTCCCTTGCCACCAATAAATAATTTATGAATAAGTCAAAAGCACTGGTATTATTTCTTGCCATTTTGGCTCTTACTTCTATCCTTCATGCAGCAAAGCATTTTGGGTTCGATTTGCTCCCCCGGGAAGTTTTCACTTTTTGCAGGTGGGCTACAGTAATTGCTTTATGTCTTTATGCTTTTTACAGAAAAAATCTGACTACATGGATCCTGGTGAGCATGGTTGCAGGCGCTGAATTCGGACATGATTATCCGCAAATAGCTGTAAACCTCCAGGTGCTCAGCAAGATTTTTCTCAAAATGATTAAGACCATTATTGCTCCTTTGCTTTTTGGGACACTGGTAGTAGGAATTGCAGGTCATTCCCATCTGAAGCAAGTAGGCAGAATGGGATGGAAAGCGCTTTTATATTTTGAAATTGTTACCACCATTGCTTTATTTATCGGGCTTGCCGCAATTAACATAAGCAGGGCGGGAGTTGGCATAGAACTTCCGGCTCCAGGGAAGGAAGAACTTCCTCCTGTCCAGGCACAAACATGGAAAGATATTGTTCTGCATATTTTTCCTGAAAACATTGCCAAATCGGTAGCTGACGGACAAGTTTTACAAATTGTTGTGTTCAGCATCATCTTTGGAATAGCGCTCGCATTACTGTCTGAGAAAAAACGTAAACCCATGCTTCAATTTGCAGAAGGATTGTCAGATGTAATGTTCAAGTTTACTAATATCATCATGTATTTTGCACCCATTGGAGTGGGCGCTGCCATCGCCTATACAGTCGGGCACATGGGGCTTGGAATTCTTGTAAACCTGTTTCAGCTGCTTGCTACACTTTATGTGGCTTTAATTGTTTTTATGTTAATTGTGTTTCTTCCGGTTGCCCTTATTATAAAGCTTCCGATCAGGAAATTTATCAATGCAATTGTCGAACCCGTTTCGATAGCATTTGCAACAACAAGCAGCGAAGCCGCTTTGCCGAGAGCTATGGAAGCGATGGAAAAGCTTGGAGTGCCAAGAAAAATTGTTGCTTTTGTAATGCCCACAGGATACAGCTTCAACCTTGACGGAACCACTTTATATTTATCCCTGGCAACTATTTTTGTTGCCCAGGCAGCAGGCATTGAATTAAGCTGGGATGAACAGTTGCTGATGGTTTTTACTTTGATGCTCACAAGTAAAGGCGTGGCGGGAGTTCCGCGTGCATCGCTCGTAATTTTACTCGGAACCGCAACCTCATTCGGATTACCGGTTGAACCTATCTTTTTAATTCTTGGAATTGATGAATTGATGGATATGGCCCGCACTTCAGTCAATGTAATAGGTAACTGCCTTGCTACAACTGTTGTTGCCAAATGGGAAGGAGAGTTTAATGAAAAAGGAAATGAAAAGAGCGCTGAAGATTTAAGAATACAGCATGAATAATTAAATCGTTAATCAAAAAATTTCAACTGTATAAATTGTATTCATTCATTTTTTATGGAGCGGAAAACGGGGCTCGAACCCGCGACCTTCGGCTTGGGAAGCCAACGCTCTGCCAACTGAGCTATTTCCGCTTATTAATCAATCAGGATTTAAAGGACGAATATACGAATCAAAAAAATTCATGCAAAAATAATTTCAATTAAGTTTCAGAGACGCTACTGTTTATAACATTGCATATTCTAACAAAGCAATCAAATTTATTCCTTTTTGTTTCATAAAAACTTCATTGATACCCAAGTAGTTTTGGCAACAAAATAGAACAATTCAGCGTAATATAAATCAATTCATATCTTTGCTTCACAAAAAAAATTAAACATGAAAAAAACTATCTACTCCATCATTTTGTTTATGGCAATTGGCATGGCTGCAATTGCACAAGACGATAAAGCAGCACCGGCAGCACCGGCTGCGACAGAAAGCAACGATCCTAATGCTCCGGAAATTACTTTTGAATCTGATATTCATGATTTCGGAACCCTTGAATTTGGAGGAAACGGTGTATATAATTTTAAATTTACCAATACCGGCAAGAGCCCTTTGATAATTTCTAATGCACGCGGTTCGTGTGGTTGTACCGTTCCCAAATGGTCCAAAGAACCAATTAAAAAAGGAGAAGCAGGTGAAATTAATGTTAGTTATGATACCAAACGCCCGGGACCATTTACAAAAACTGTTACGATTACTTCAAATGCTAAAACCGCTTCGAAAGTTATTACCATAAAGGGAGTTGTGCAATCACAGGAAGAAACAGAAAGTACAACACCGTTTAAGAAAGATGCGGGCACCCCTCTTGAAAACACATCACACAATAATTAATT
>DATEMK010000557.1:0-11658 GCA_035275625.1 Bacteroidia bacterium | reverse complement strand
AGGAATTTTCCTTGCTGTTAAATCGGGTGATCTCGGTCCGTGGTTTTATGTGAAGATGGCGGCTGTGCTGAGTTCCATTCCGCTTGCCATCCTTGCTTTCAAACGAATGAACAAATCGCTGGCGCTGGTTGCCATAATGTTTTTGGTGTATGCTTACGGAATTTCAGAAACAAAAAGCCCCACATTCAAACAGGAAAGTTCAAGCGGTGAATTTGCAAATGTTTCTCCTGATGTTTTAGGAAAAACAATTTTTGAATCGAAATGCACCGGCTGCCATGGTGTTGACGGAAAACTGGGATTAAGCGGATCAAAAGATTTAACCCAATCCGAAACAACTCCCGGGGAAAAAATCAAGATCATCACAGACGGTAAAAACGCAATGATGGCCTATAAGAACCTGCTTTCGCAGGAACAGATCGAGGCTGTTGCCGGATATGTGGAACAATTAAGAATTAAAAATTAAAAATTATTTTGCATAGCTATTTCATCCTGAATTTTTAATCTTTAATCTTTAATTATTTTGAAGCACTACTCCAGCGCCAATTCCCAAAGAACCGAAGCTGCCATTCTCATCGGGTTGATCACTAAAGATCAGCCTGCAGAACAGGCAAAAGAATATTTAGATGAGCTTGAGTTTTTAGCGCTGACAGCCGGGGCGGAAACAAAAAAACAATTTACACAAAAATTAGAGCATCCCGACCCGCGGACTTTTGTCGGGAAAGGAAAGCTTACTGAAATTGCTGCCTATATAAAGGAGCATAAAATTGACATTGCCATTTTTGATGACGACCTGTCACCCTCGCAAATAAGAAATATTGAAAAAGTTTTTGCCATAAAAGTAATGGACCGGACAAACCTCATCCTTGACATTTTTGCAAAACGCGCACGGACAGCCACAGCAAAAACACAGGTTGAACTGGCTCAATACAAATACCTCATGCCGCGCCTTACAGGCATGTGGATACATTTGGAAAAACAGGCTGGCGGCATCGGCACACGCGGACCCGGTGAAACAGAAATTGAAACAGACCGGAGGGTAATCCGGGATAAGCTGGCATTGCTGAAGGAAAAATTAAAAACGATTGACAAACAAAATCAGCAGCAGCGCAAATCAAGGGGAAATGTAGTGCGTGTAGCCCTGGTCGGATATACGAATGTCGGGAAAAGCACCATTATGAATTTACTGAGTAAGTCAGACGTGTTTGCAGAAAATAAATTATTTGCAACTCTTGATACTACAGTTAGAAAAGTGGTGCTTGAAAACATTCCATTTCTGCTTACTGATACAGTTGGTTTTATTCGAAAGCTTCCGCACGATCTTATTGAGTCTTTCAAATCAACACTGGACGAAGTGCGCGAAGCAGATATTTTAATTCATGTAGTGGATATTTCTCATTCCAATTTTGAAGAACAGATTACAGTGGTTAACCAGACATTAATGGAATTAGGGGTTGCTGATAAGCCCTCCATTTTAGTTTTCAATAAAATTGATGCCTACCGTTTTATTCAAAAAGATCATGATGATCTCACCCCTGTTACAAAAGAAAACCTTTCGCTTGAAGAATTAAAAAATTCATGGATCGCAAAAGAAAACAAACCGGGCGTTTTTATTTCAGCAGCTAAAAACGAAAATATTGCGGAGTTGAAAACCCGGCTGACAGAGTTAGTTAAGAAAGAACATTTCAAAAGGTATCCGAACCAGGTTCCTCCATAAATGCACCCATTCGCTAACGAAAATACTGAACTTTAAACTTTAGACTTTAAACTTTAAACTTTTTTAAATTTTCTTGCATAAATTGTTTTTAAAGAAAAAATGTTTGTACTACATTTGCGCACCTTTATTGCGATTTTTTACAAATCATTGACAATTTAAATCTAAACCGGGATAAAAAAACTACCACTTATATGACAGGTTGCAGCATAAGGAAGACCAGATCAGTTATACCTGCTGTTTTTATTTTTGTAATATTCTTTCTCACCGCTTTCATATCTTCGGCACAGGCGCCAGACGGCAAAATATTATTCGAAACCAATTGCAAACAATGCCACAGCACGGGTGACAATAAAGTCATTGGTCCCGGCCTGAAAGGAGTGGAAGACCGCGTACCCAGTGAAGAATGGCTTTTGAAATGGGTTAAAAATTCAACTGCGTTAATTAAAGCTGGCGATGAATATGGAAATAAAATTTTCAAAGAGAATGGCGGAGTTGCTATGCCTGCTCAATCCCTTAAAGATGACGAGATAAAGGCCATTCTTGCATATACGAAAGCCGAAGCCGCTAAGATCCCTGCTCAAATTACTTCAGCAGTGACGGCAGCTAAAGCTGAAGAAAAAGAAGGTCCCTGGCTGTTGATTACTGTGGTGGTAATTCTTGGCATTCTTGCCGTTGTTCTTAACCGCGTTCAGAAAGGGTTAAAAAATGCTGTATTAATTAAGGAGGGGAAGCCAATTCCAGAACCTATTGCTGCAAAACCTGCAATTAAAATCTGGATTCGTGGAAATAAAAAACTCATTGCCGTATTATTAGTTCTTTTTACTTGCTGGAGCAGTTGGAAGGGCTGGTATGCTTTAGCCGGCATTGGGATTTCACAGGGTTACCAACCGGAGCAGCCTATAAAATTCCCCCATAAATTACACGCAGGAAAAAATAAAATCAATTGCCAGTACTGCCATTCAGGAGCTGAAAAAGGCAAAACTGCAGGAATTCCTTCTGCAAATGTTTGCATGAACTGCCATAAATATATACAGGAAGGTCCGGTTTATGGAAAAGAGGAAATTGCAAAAATTTATGCTGCTCTTGATTATGATCCTGCCACTCAGAAATACGGAACCAATACCAAACCCATTCAATGGATAAGAATCCATAACCTTCCGGATCTTGCTTATTTCAATCACTCTCAGCACGTAGTGGTTGGAAAAATTGAGTGTCAGACTTGTCACGGCCCGGTTCAGGAGATGGATACTTTAAAGCAATTTTCTCAGCTCACAATGGGATGGTGCATTGACTGCCATCGCACTACGGAAGTGAAAATGGAAGGCAACGGATACTATACAGACTATCATAAAAAACTAATTGAAAAATACGGACCCGAAGCAAAACTTACTGTCGAAAAAATTGGTGGAACAGAATGCTCCAGGTGTCACTATTAAAAAAGTTTGAAGTTTGAAGTTTGAAGTTTGAAGTTACTTAAACCTGACACCAAACCTCAAACACCAAACCTCAAACCTCAAACCAAGCTTATGGAAAAAAAATACTGGAAAGGTTTAGAGGAGCTGCAAAACGATCCTGAGTTTGTTCGTCTCAGGAACGATGAATTTTTTGAACTGATCCCCGTTAAGGAAGAAGATTTCAAATCATCCGGAACAACTCCGCGAAGGGATTTTTTAAAGTACCTCGGTTTTGGTGTTGCTGCTGCTTCTCTTGCTGCCTGTACAGCCCCGGTTAAAAAAGCCATTCCTTATTTAGTAAAGCCCGATGAAATTACTCCCGGGGTTCCGGATTTTTATGCTTCCACCCATTTTGACGGTCATGATTATGCAAGCATTGTTGTAAAAACACGCGAAGGCCGTCCTATTAAAGTTGAAGGAAACGAATTATCTAAAATCACCGGAAGCGGAAGTAATGCGCGGGTGCAGGCTTCTGTGCTTGGTTTGTATGACAGTGCAAGATTGAAAAATCCGCTGGCATCAAAGGGCCCTGCCTCCTGGACAAAGGTTGACGGTGAAATAAAATCAAAGCTGGCTGATATTGCTGCAAAGCAGGGAAAGATCAGGATTCTTTCTTCTACCATTATCAGCCCTACAACCAAAAAAGTGATTGCTGATTTCACTGCAAAATATCCTGCCACTAAACATATTCAGTACGATCCCATTTCACGTTACGGAATGATCAAGGCAAACCAAATGAGTTTTGGCAAAGCCGTTATTCCAACTTACAATTTTGAAAATGCAGCAGTGATCGCAAGCTTTGAATGTGACTTTCTTGCTAACTGGATTGCTCCGATTGAACATGCGCGTCAATATGCAATGACAAGAAAATTGAATGAGGAGAAAAAGAACATGTCACGCCACATTCAGTTTGAAGCGAACGTTTCACTTACCGGAAGCAATGCAGACAGCCGATATAAATTAAAAGCAAGTGAACATGGAGCTGCTTTGCTCTCCTTATATAATATGGTTGCTTCAATGGCCGGCAGCGCTTCTGCAGGCGGAAGTAAAAGTTCTGTTGACGAGGCATTAAACAAAACAGCAAAAGATCTTTGGGCAAACAAAGGAAAAGCAATTGTTGTTTCAGGATCCAATGATGTGAACGATCAGATTGTGGTGAATGGAATCAATTCCATCCTCGGAAGCTATGATAGCATGATTGATCTTGATCGCTCTTGCAATGTAAGACAAGGCAACGATGAGGAGGTGATGGAACTTGTAAGAGAAATTAATGCAGGTGAAGTTGGTGCCTTATTTATTTATAACTCCAATCCTGTTTATACCCTGCCGGGCGGAAATGATTTTGCATCTGCACTTAAAAAAGTAAGCTTAACCGTTTCTTTTGCAGACCGCGAAGATGAAACAGCAGCAAATTGCAATTACGTTTGTCCCGACAGCCACTATCTCGAATCATGGAATGATGCTGAACCGGTGAAAGGATCATTCAGTACTTCTCAGCCCACTATTCAACATCTTTTTAATACAAGACAGGCACAACAGAGCTTATTAATATGGAGTGATGCTCCTGTTCAGGATTACCATGAGTACCTGAAATCAAACTGGGAAAAAAATATTTTGACAGCCGGCACTGCTGCCGGTTTTATGAAAATCCTGCAGGACGGAATTTATGAATCACCTGCTCCAGCAAAAACTGCCGCAGTATTTAATGGAAATATTTCGGACGCTGCCGCAAAAATTTCTTCAGCAAAAGGAAGCGGTGTTGATATTGTATTGTACGAAAAAACAGGAATCGGAAACGGCAACAATGCCAACAATCCCTGGCAACAGGAATTGCCCGATCCCATTACACGTATTTGCTGGGATAATTATTTTGCTGTTTCAGTTGCTTTCGCAAAAGCCAATGGCTACCAGACAGGAAATATTCTTGAATTAAAAGCCGGAAATATTTCCATTAAAGGGCCGGTCCTTGTACAACCCGGCCAGGCTGATGCAACCGTAGGCGTTGCTCTCGGCTATGGAAGAACCCATACCGGGAAAGCCGGCAACAATGTCGGAATAAATACTTATCCTCTTGTTTCTTATTCAAACGGAAGCATTCATTATTTATTAAGCGGGGCAACATTAAATAAAACAGTTGATGCCGATTATAAATTAGCAGGAACTCAAACACATCATACCATGATGGGCCGCGAGCCGGTGAAAGAAACCACGCTTGCTGCCTGGCAAAAAGATCCGAAAGCGAATAACGAAACCGAGCTTTTTCAAACTTATAAAGGAAAATTACCTGCAGACCAGGTGGATCTTTGGGCAACACCAAAAGATCCCGGGTTTGACAAACCGAATCATCATTGGGGCATGGTCATTGACCTCAATTCCTGCATTGGTTGCGGTGCCTGCGTTGTAGGATGCACAGCCGAAAATAATGTTCCCGTTGTCGGGAAAGATGAAATCGGTCGCAGCCGCGAAATGCATTGGATACGCATTGACCGTTATTACAGCAGCGATCTTACAAGAGAAGAAGTAGAAGAAAAGGGATTAAGTAAAATTGATTCATGGCGCCAGATGGAACATCCATCCGACAATCCGGAGATTGTTTTCCAGCCCATCATGTGCCAGCATTGCAACCATGCTCCCTGCGAAACGGTTTGCCCTGTTGTTGCCACTCCGCACAGCAATGAAGGAATTAATATGATGGCATATAACCGCTGTGTGGGTACAAGATATTGTGAAAACAACTGTCCTTATAAAGTAAGAAGATTTAACTGGTTCCGTTACAACGAAAATCCAGAGTTTCCATACAACCAGTATGACGAGATTGGAAAAATGGTTTTGAATCCTGATGTGGTGGTACGGTCAAGAGGCGTAATGGAAAAATGTTCACTTTGCGTGCAAAAGATTCAGTACGGAAAACTCGAAGCCAAAAAACAAAACCGAAAAGTAATTGACGGTGAAATTAAAACCGCCTGCCAGCAAGCGTGTCCTACCAATGCAATTACTTTTGGTGACTATAACGATCCGAAAAGCGAACTTTCAAAAATGGCTAAAGATGAAAGAAATTACCATTTGCTGGAAGAATTGAATACGCAGCCGAATGTTTATTATCAGACGAAAGTCAGAAATGTTTAAGATAGTATTTCAAAGCAAGGCCTGAATTAAAAGTCAGGGAATTCGAAAAAAAGTTCGGCAGGGGAGTAAAGCAGAGATAGTAAAGTAAGGTAAAATCAAACGAGGGGCATATAAGCTCAAAAAATATAAAACACACAAAATATGGGGCATTTTAAGGAATCCAATTTGAGATTGCCGTTGATACTTGGTGATAAAACCGTTCATCAGATCACCGAAGATATTTGCCGCCCGATTGAAGGTAAAGCAAACAAATGGTGGTGGATATCCTTTACAGTTGCATCTGCCGCATTGCTTTGGTGGATTATCACGGTAGGGTACACAGTAGGAACGGGAATCGGAGTGTGGGGCGAAAACAAAACAGTAAGCTGGGCATGGGATATCACAAACTTTGTATGGTGGGTGGGTATTGGTCACGCGGGTACTTTGATCTCAGCCATCCTTTTATTATTCCGTCAGAAATGGAGATTGTCCATTAACCGTTCGGCAGAAGCTATGACCATCTTTGCAGTTATCTGTGCTGCATCATTTATCGTTTCTCACATGGGCCGCCCGTGGGTAATGTATTTTCCTATTCCACTTGCCAACCAATTCGGTTCGGTCTGGGTAAACTTTAACTCACCACTGGTGTGGGATGTATTTGCCATATCAACATATTTCACCGTTTCACTGGTATTCTGGTACACCGGTTTGATTCCTGATTTCGCTGCCGTTCGCGACCGCGCCAAAATGATGGGACATAAAACACGCCATTTCTGGTACACATTATTAAGCTTCGGCTGGATTGGAACAGCCAAGAACTGGCAGCGCTTTGAAGAAGTCGCGCTGGTGCTTGCCGGCATTTCAACACCGCTTGTACTGTCTGTTCACTCTGTTGTATCCATGGACTTCGCCACATCACTGGTACCGGGATGGCATACTACTATCTTTCCGCCTTATTTCGTTGCCGGTGCTATCTTCTCTGGATTTGCCATGGTGCAAACGCTTCTTGTTATTACAAGAAAGGTATTGAACATGGAGGAATACATCACCATTTATCATATTGACATGATGAACAGGATTATTCTTATCACAGGTTCCATAGTCGGTGTGGCATACATCACAGAGTTTTTCATCGCATGGTATTCGGGAGTGCAATACGAACAATATGCCTTTATCAACAGGGCAACCGGACCTTACTGGTGGGCTTACTGGAGTATGATGACCTGCAACGTAATCACACCACAGTTATTCTGGTCAGCGAAACTCAGACAAAGCTTATTTGGAACCTTTGTAATTTCCATATTTGTAAACATAGGAATGTGGTTCGAACGGTTTGTAATTATCGTAACCTCATTACACAGGGACTATCTTCCATCAAGCTGGGTTATGTATTCACCGACATGGGTTGAAATAGGAATCTTCATTGGCTCGCTCGGATTGTTCTTTACACCGTTCTTATTGTTCACACGGTTCTTCCCTGTCATAGCAATGAGTGAATTAAAAACAATTGTAAAAACATCCAGCTCGCAGGCGAAAAAACACAATGAGCAGCATGATGCGCATCACTAATACTTGTAAATAGGTAAATGGGGTAATTAGGTAAATAAGGAAAAGAAAAATATAAATACTGAATCTGAATTAAAAAGTCAATTACCCAATTACCTTAATTACCTTAATTACCTTAATCACCAAAAGCAATGAGCAAAAAAACAATTTACGGGATCTTCAATGACGAAGATGTGCTGATGAAAGCCATCAAATCATTGAAAGAAAAAGGAATTAAAGTGGCTGATGTGATTTCTCCTTACCCGATTCACGGAATGGATGAAGCGATTAATCTTAACCGCACAAGAATTTCGATCTGCTGTTTTCTTTATGGCGCTACAGGTTGTTGTCTTGCCATATTGATGATGTGGTATATGAATATTTTTGATTGGCCCATGGATATTGGCGGTAAACCCAGCTTTGCGCTGTATAAAAACATCCCTGCATTTATCCCGGTAACATTTGAATCCACCGTATTGTGTGCAGCCCATGGAATGGTGATTACATTTTATTTAAGAAGCAAAATTCTTCCCGGTGTTGAACCGCCCATATATCATATCCGCCAGGCTGATGACCATTTTGTAATGAAAGTGGAAACGGATGAATCACACGCAGCAACACTGATGGGATACATTAAAGAAACAGGCGCTGTAGAAGTTAATGGTTAAGAAACTTATGATGAAAATTTATATGCTGAAAATAATTTTAAGACCTGTGGTTTTCGCATTGGGAATGATTGCCATGCTATGCTCATGCAGTAATGATCCGCTGAAACCCGGTTTGGAATTCATGCCGGATATGTATCGTTCATCCGCTTACGGAACGTATGAAGCAAGTAAAATTTTTGCAGACAGTGTATCAGCGCTTAAACCTGTTGCAGGAACAATTCCCAGGGGATACGATACTTATTTCCCTTATGCGAATGATACAACAGGTTATGAAACGGCAGGAAGAGCATTAAAAAATCCGCTTGAGATGAGTGCAGAAAATATTGCAGAAGGAAAAAGACTGTACAACATTTTCTGCATTAACTGCCACGGGGAAAAAGGAGATGGAAACGGGACATTAAGAATCAAGGGAGATAAGTTTCCGGGTGTTCCTAATTACGCAACAGCAAAATCATCGCGTGGCGGAGATATGAAAAATATGCCCGATGGAAAAATATTTCATACCATTACTTATGGATTAAACCTGATGGGTTCTCATGCATCTCAAATTAACCCGACTGAGCGATGGAAAATTGTAATGTATGTGCACGAATTGCAAAAGGGCGGCACTGCAGCAGTTGCTGATTCCAGTGCGACAAAAGATTCTACGGCAAAAATGTAAAACTGAATTTAAAAATTTTCAGCAATAAATGAACTATACATTCACATCAAAAGGCAAAACAATTTGTTATGTGCTGATGGCAATCGGAATTATATCCATCATTGCAAGCTTTGCCATGGGGTCACATCAGGCATGGTCAAATCTTTTGTGGAACAATTATTACTTTATGGCAATTGCTTTGTCTGCAACATTTTTCCTTGCCGTTAAATATGCGGCTGAAGCCGGATGGGCTCCCGCAATAAAAAGAATTCCTGAAGCTGTCGGCCTGTTTCTCCCATATGGCGCTGTGATCATGCTTATAATTTTAGTTGCCAATTATTTTGCAGGACAAAGCACCCATCACTTTCTTTATGAATGGTGGAATCCTGAACTTTATCACAAAACATTGGAAAACGGACAGCCGAATCCCGAATACGATCATATCATTGCAGGTAAATCAGGTTTTTTAAATCTTCCATTCTTTTTCATCAGGGTAATTTTATATTTTGTCATTTGGGTGGGATTCATCTGGTACTTCCGCAAAAATTCACTGAAATTAGACGAAGACGGAAGCGTGGACAGGTATTTAAAAATGCGTACCGCTTCTTACCGCTTTCTTGTTTTGTTTGCCATCACTTCATCGCTCATGGCATGGGATTTAATAATGTCTATTGAAGTACACTGGTTCAGTACATTGTTTGGCTGGTACACTTTTGCCGGATTATGGGTAAGCGGAATTTCGGTAATCGCCATCATTACTGTATTACTGAAAAAGAGGGGATACCTCGATCATGTGAACGAACATCACCTGCATAATTTAGGCCTGATGATTTTTGCATTCAGTGTTTTCTGGACGTATTTATGGTTTGCTCAATTCATGCTGATATGGTATGCAAACTTACCTGAAGAAATTACTTACTTTATGATCCGGCAGGACCATTACAGGGGCATCTGGCTGGCAAATTTTTTCATTAATTTCTTTACCCCGTTTATATTCCTTATGTCACGAGACGCAAAACGCAAACCGAATTTATTGCTGACAGTAGCTATAATTGTTTTCATCGGCCACTGGATTGATGAGTTTCAGAAAATAACTCCCGGAGTTGCACATGAGCATTGGCATCTCGGCTGGATGGAAATCGGAACAGCGCTTGGATTCCTTGGACTGTTCATGTTTGTGGTACAAAAAGAATTGTCAAAAGCACCGCTGCTGGTAAAGAACGAGCCTCTTCTTGGAGAAAGCCTTCAGCATACAATGTAAAAAATTTTGAATTAATTTTGAATAGTTATTTATATTAAGAAAAGAAAATTTAGCGTATGAGCTTCTTATTACTTCTTGCAGTAGCGCTGAGCATCTTCGTAATGGTGCGGCTGATGAATATTGTGCAGCTTGCTGCCGAGCTTTCCGGGGAGAGCGAAGAAGGTGAAATGAACAGGGATAATAAAATCAACGGAGTACTGCTGATGGGTTTTATGATTGCGGGATTAGCGGTCATGGTGTACATGACACTCCGGTATAATAAGTTTATGCTTCCTGTAGCGGCATCAGAGCATGGTGTAGAAACGGATAACTTATTGAATTGGAATTTTGCAGTAATAGGGCTTGTTTTTTTTATAACACAAATCGCTTTATTCTGGTTTGCTTATAAATATCGTTTCAGCAAAGAACGCAGAGCGTATTTTTATCCTGACAATCACAAGCTGGAATTGATCTGGACCATCATTCCTACAATTGTTCTCTCGGCATTAATCGTTACCGGGCTTGCTTCCTGGAATAAAATTACACAGTCAAATCATACAGATGGAATGAAGGTTGAGATTTACGGGTACCAGTTTAACTGGCTTGCCCGCTATGCAGGAGTTGACAATAAGCTGGGCGCTTCAAACTTTAAACTGATCACCGATGAAAATGCACTTGGGGTTAATTATAAAGACACGGCATCCTTTGACGACATTATGACCACTCCTGCTGAAATGCATCTGCCGGTAAACATTCCGATAAATATGGTTTTTCATGCAAGGGAAGTTCTTCACAGCGCATACTTCCCGCATTTCAGAACTCAAATGAATTGCGTGCCGGGAATGAGTACGGTGTTTTATTTTAAGCCCACCATTACCACGGAAGAAATGAGAAAGATTACAAAAAATGATAAGTTTGATTACGTTCTGCTATGCAATAAAGTATGCGGTACGGCTCATTATACCATGCACATGAAAGTAGTGGTGGAATCTCCTGATGATTTCAAAAAATGGCTGAAAACACAAAAGCCTGTGATGGGAAAACCGGCAGCCGATTCAAAAATAGCCGAAGCTACAAACACAGCTGAAGAAATTAAACAAGTTGCAATGAAATAAAATTCTGAATTATTTCCGGTAAATTTGTAAAACCAAAATTTAGAATTTAAAATTTAAGATATAGTCCCATGGATCAGGTAAAGCCAACAACTCATGTGGAACATGCGCATGAGCATGTCGCACACGAACATCACGAGCACGAGCATCATGATACCTTCTGGACCAAGTATGTGTTCA
>DATEMK010000556.1:0-5518 GCA_035275625.1 Bacteroidia bacterium | reverse complement strand
TACTAAATAAATTCCCTGCGAAAAACCGGAAACATTGATTTTAATTGAAGATTGAAGATTGAAGATTGAAGATTGAAAAACTTCTCTTCCAAACAAATCATAAATTTTTACTTCCGTATTTTTTCCTGTTAACAAATCACTCTTAACTATTAACTCCTCCCCTGCCGGATTCGGAAATACTTTCAACTGGCCACTGACCACTGACCACTGACTACTAATTCCTGTTGGCAGCACAATTTCCGTCATTGCCGTATTCGTCAGCACCGGCTGGTTGAAATCAAAATATATAGCTGCATTGCTTTTTATCTGATCACCCGAAACAAGCGTTGAAAGCGGTTTTATCCTGTAGCGGATAAATCCATGACTTGCCGGTTCATTCACATTGCTGTCAGGCAAAAGAATATTATCAAAAGTAAATTCCATTAACCGTGCATGCGCTCCGTAATTAATATTTAGAGGATGCGAGGAAGAAACAAACTCAAAACTGTTTACATCTAACATCTGCGGAATGTTATTGAGCACCCTTGCATTAAATGCTGTATCATTTCCTGTGTTTTGAAAATAGATGATATAGTTAAGATAAGGCGGTGATGAAAGTTCTGTTGTTAAAACAGTGTCACGGTCAACGAGAATAGCATTGGGATCAACAGCGCCTGTAACAAAAACTTCCCATGAATTATAATTACACGCAGTATTTGCATCACCGGCAACAGGTTCAATTACTACACTTGAATTTATTAAAGTTCCTATCGGTGTTCCTGCATTTACATGAACAGTTACTAAAATACTTCCTGTTTGAAAAGGTGTTAGTGTTCCCACATTCCATACAACTGAATCTGTTGTTACAGATGTTGCTGTTGGATTAGCAGAAACAAATGTCACATCATTATCAGGAAAGAAAATTACTGTTCCGTTTAATGTTGTAGTTCCTACGTTTTCATAATTGATCATGTAATTAGCATTCATATTTACACGAAAATTTCCTAAAGGTGTTATATGAACACACAAATCATTAAAAACTCCTGCTGGTTGAAATCCAAAATCATTTAAGGAATCTGTTTGTTGAATACCGGAAAAATTAACATTGCGTGTTGCAGGAACAGGCGTATAATAATTTATGGATGCAGGAAAAACAGTAAAATTTCCTGAATCTAAAACCGAAACTAAATAGTCACCATTTTGATTTGAAAAATTAAACTGCCCTGTATTTATTTCTGTAATTGTTTTATTGTTGATACCAACCTCCCCGGCATCCTGCATTCCATTGCTGTTTGCATCAATAAATAATTTTCCGGCTATAGAATTATATTTTTCAGTAAGCTTCAAAATCCAATAATCATTACTTCCAATACAGTTTTCTATTTTATCTCCTCCGCCATTTGACCTGGATACTCCGCCAAGAATAAATCCGCTGCCAGTAGTAGAACTAATACAATAATTTTCATCCCAATCGGCCGCACCAATTGTTTTCTGCCATTGAATTTCTCCTGAAGAATCCGTTTTCACAATCCAGTAATCATAATCTCCATAACTGTTTTCTGTTTTATCAATCGAAGCGCTTGAACTGGAAACTCCGCCTATAATATAGCCTTCGTCTGATGTGTGCCGTATGGAGCGAATTCTATCCTCTTTTCCCCCTGCAATTGTATTCTGCCATTGAATGTTTCCGGCAGAATCAGTCTTAATAATCCAGTAATCGGTAATTCCTGTGCAGTTTTCTGTTTTATCACCGGATATGCCGGAATAGGAGTATCCGCCAAGAATATATCCTCCATCTATTGTTTGTTCCAGCGAATAAAGAAAATCATTGAGATTCCCTCCGATTGTATTTTGCCATTGAATATTCCCTGATGCATCGGTTTTCACTATCCAATAATCAATACTTCCCCCTATATTATTTTCTGTTTTATCGCCTGAAATATTTGAAAGAGAAAACCCTCCCAGTATAAATCCATCATCTATAGTTTGCTGCATGGAAAAAAGATAATCTGAATAATTTCCCCCGATTGTATTCTGCCATTGTATATTGCCTGATGCATTCAATTTAATCAACCAATAATCATATTCTCCGTTACAGTTTTCTGTTTTCTCTCCTGAAATACCTGAATCAGAATGTCCACCAAGAATATATCCTCCATCTGTTGTTTGCTGTATGGAATAAAGTTGATCATTAAGATTTCCCCCGATTGTATTTTGCCATTGAATGCTGCCTGATCCATCGAGTTTTACTACCCAATAATCATAATTACCGTAACTGTTTTCTGTTTTATCTCCGGAAATATCTGAATCAGAAGTTCCCCCAAGAATATATCCTCCATCAGATGTTTGTTGAAAAGAAAAAAGCATGTCTGCAGAATTTCCTCCGATTGTATTTTGCCATTGAATGTTACCTGATCCATCGAGTTTTACTACCCAATAATCTAAACTCCCATTACTATCTTCTGTTTTATCGCCTGAAATATCGGAGGCAGACGATCCTCCACAAATGTACCCTCCATCTGCAGTTTGTAAAATCAATCCAAAATCATCACTTCCATTTCCCCCAATCGTATTTTGCCATTCAATTGCCACCTGGGCAAAACCATCAGAAAATAAAAAACAAAAACCGGCAAGTATTAAAATTACTTTTTTCATGAGTCAGAAATTTCCCACCAAGTTACTGGTATTTCTCATCCTTAAAAATACTTTCTTTAAAATCACTCAAAAAGACGATGTTCCGTGGTACGAACATGAAAAAAACACAAGTGAGTATTTTATTGTTTCAAAAACTTCCCTCTTAAAATCTTTTCTCCCGATTGTACCTCCACAAAATAAATCCCTTGCGAAAAACGGGAAACATCTATTTTAGTTTGAAGTTTAAAGTTTGAAGTCTGAAGTTGAAAAACTTCCCTTCCGAACAAATCATAAATTTTAATTCCTGCTTCTTTACCCATTACCGAATAGCTATTAACAATCAACTCCTCCCCTGCAGGATTTGGATATACTATCAACTGACCACTGACCACTGACCACTGACTACTAACTCCCGTTGGCAGCACAATCTCCGTCACCACAGTATCCGTCAGCACGGGCGGGTTAAAATCAAAATAAATAGCCGCTTTGTTTTTTATGCTATCACCGGCAACGAGTGTTGAAAGCGGTTTTATCCTGTAACGGATAAATCCATGACTTGCCGGTTCGTTTACATTGCTGTCTGGTAAAAGAATATTGTCAAAAGTAAAGTGTAAATTTCGTTCCCATATTTTGTATTCAATATTTACCGGATGGGATGAAGAAACAAATTCAAATGAATGAATATCTAATTTATTAGTGTCTATAGGATTTAGCACTTTCACATTAAATGCTGTATCGTTCCCTGTGTTTTGAAAATAAATTATATAGTTAAGATAAGGCGGTGATGAAAGTTCTGTTGTTAAAATGGTATCACGGTCAACAAGGATGGCGTTGGGATCAACAGCGCCTGTAACAAAAACTTCCCATGAATTATAATTGCAGGCAGTATTTGCATCACCGGTAACGGGTTCAATTACTACACTTGAATTTATCAAAGTTCCTATAGGTGTTCCTGGAATTACATGAACGGTTACTAAAATGCTTCCTGTTTGAAAAGGTGTGAGTGTTCCCACATTCCATACAACCGAATCTGTTGTTACGGATGTTGGCGTAACATTGCTCGAAACAAATGTTACATCATTATCAGGAAAGAAAATTACTGTCCCGTTTAATGTGGTTGTGCCAACGTTTTCATAATTGATCATGTAACTTGCATTCATGTTTGCACGAAAATTTCCCATTGGTGTGATGGTTACACACAAATCATTAAACACGCCTGTTGGTTGAAATGCAAAATCGTTCAATGAATCGGTTTGTTGAATTCCGGAAAAATATACACTATGGTTTGGTGGAATAAGATTGTAATAATTTAGTGCATCAGGTGAAATAATAAAATTTCCTGAATCCAATACATTTACATAATAAACACCTGTATTTTGTGAGAAACCAAACCTGCCAGTATTAATTTCTGTAACCGTTTTATTTGCTACGGCAGGTTCACCTGCATCTTGTATTGCATTACTATTGGCATCAAAAAATAATTTTCCTGTAATGGAATTAAAATTATCTGTCAGTTTTACAATCCAGTAATCATCGAATCCAATGCTGCTTTCCATTTTATCGCCTGAAATGTTTGATCGGGACCATCCGCACAAAATATACCCTCCGTTAGCGGTTTGCTGAATGGAACGAAAAGCATCTCGATCACTTCCCCCAATGGAATTTTGCCATTGTGTATTACCAACTGAATCGGTTTTTACGATCCAATAATCAAGCCCTCCATTGCTGTTTTCTGTTTTATCTCCTGAAATGTTTGAGCTTGATAAACCGCCCAGGATATATCCTCCATCGCTTGTTTGTTGTATAGAATAAAGTTCATCCTGTTGATTTCCCCCGATAGTATTCTGCCATTGTATATTGCCTGATGCATCGGTTTTTACGATCCAGTAATCATCCACTCCAATACAATTTTCGGTTTTATCGCCTGAGATAGTTGACCATGAATATCCGCCTAAAATGTATCCTCCATCATTGGTTTGTTCAATGGAATAAAGAGCATCAAGACCGAGGCCCCCAATGGTATTCTGCCATTGAATATTTCCCGATGCATCCGTTTTTACTATCCAGTAATCTGCACCTCCATTACTATTTTCCGTTTTATCGCCTGAAATGCCTGAAGTGGACCATCCACCCAAAATGTATCCTCCATCAGCGGTTTGCTGAATGGAATAAATCGCATCTGAAATATTTCCTCCGATGGTATTTTCCCATTGAATATTTCCCGATGCATCCGTTTTTACAATCCAGTAATCATCTCCTCCCATGTTGATTTCCGACTTATCGCCTGAACTGCCTGACACGGAATGACCAGCCAGGATATATCCACCGTCAGTGGTTTGCTTTACGCAATTAAGCCAATCATCACCGTTTCCTCCGATGGTATTCTGCCACAGTATATTTCCTGATGCATCCGTTTTTACTATCCAGTAATCTGCGCCTCCAATACTATTTTCCGTTTTATCACCTGAGATATTTGATACGGAATATCCGCCTAAAATGTATCCTCCATCATTGGTTTGTTGTATAGAATAAAGTATATCTATGTCATTTCCCCCAATGGTATTCTGCCATTGTATATTACCGGATGCATCTGTTTTTATGACCCAATAATCCCAACTTGTTCCTCCAATGCTGTTTTCGGTTTTATCGCCAGAGATATTTGATCCGGAATGTCCGCCTAAAATATACCCTCCATCGGTGGTTTGTTGCACAGAATAAAGCCAGTCGTTAAGACTTCCCCCAATCGTATTCTGCCACTCAATCTCCTGTCCGAAGCTACAAGAAACCAAAAACAAGAAACTAGAAACCAACAAGGCTATTTTTTTCATGGGTCAGAAATTTTACTGTTTTACAAACTTTGCTCTTGCAGTTTTTTCTCCGCTTTTTAACTGTACTAAATAAATTC
>DATEMK010000555.1:0-3390 GCA_035275625.1 Bacteroidia bacterium | reverse complement strand
AAATCAAAAACCATGATTAAAGCTATAGCCTTAGATCATAAGACTCCCCCGCTGATGACCATCAGGGATTATTGCAGTAAAATTAATTTTATCCAACTCGAAAAAATATTTACTGAACCTGCCGAAGCGCTATGCTATCTTAAAGAGTTTTCTGTTGACCTGGTTTTTCTTTCCATTCGGATGCCTTCCATTTCAGGTATCGAGTTTTCAAAAATGATAAAGCCCGATACCATGATAATTTTTATGACTGCTCACCGTGAATACGCTGTAGAGGCATTTAACCTTAATGCAGTTGATTATTTATTAAAGCCATTCAGCTTCGAGCGGTTTGCAATGGCTGCAAAAAAGGCTGCGGCCTATTATGAACTTCTTCACCTTAAGCAAAACACTGAACAACATCATCTTTTTGTTCGTGCGGATTACAGCCTCGTTAAAATAGCCGTTCCTGATATTCTTTATATAGAAGCGTTAGATGATTACCTTAAAATTCATGTTAACAATCAAAAAACAGTGGTTTCAAAAATGACCATGAAATCCATGCTCGAAAAGTTGCAATCCGAAAAATTTGTTCGTGTGCATCGTTCCTTTATAGTTCCGCTAAACAAAATTAAAAGAGTAGGCAAGCGTACTATTTCTCTTGCCGAAAAGGAAATTCCAATTGGCATGAGCTACAAAAAAGATTTTAAGAATGTTTTTTCCGGCCTTTCCCTGGCTTCGCATGTGTGATGCTGAACTGCTGATTAAAGGGTCACTTCACAATCTTCAGCTTCGCGTATTTCAATAGCAGTTGCTTATTCCCTTCAGCCGGAAAAAAAACAGTGGCTTTGTTATCCGGAAAATTTCCTTCGAGGTGAATTACTTCTTAAATTTGGCAAAATTTCATATAAAATGACAAGCATACAATTGCGGCAAAAACTGCATCAGTTTATTGACAGGGCGGAAGAGAGAAAACTCAAAGCCATCTACACCATGGTAGAAAATGATATTGAACAACCATCGCTGTTAACCGGGGAGCAAAAAAAGGAGCTTGATAAGAGACTTGAAGATTATATGCAAGGGAAAGGGAAAAACTACTCCATGAAAAACGCAATTAGCCGGATCAGAAAAAAATAAAAATAACCAGGTGGGTTACCGGATGATTTTAAGTGAAAAGGCATTGCTTGAAATGAAGGATGCTTATAGCTGGTACGAAGGCCAGCAAAAAGGATTGGGCGAAATTTTTCTTGAAGCATTTATAGATTATGCAAAAACAATTTTAAAAAATCCAAATAGTTTCAGGACAACCTATAAAAAATTCAGGGAAGTTCCTTTAAAAAATTTTCCTTATCTGGTTATTTATTTTGTTGACGAAACGAAAAACAACATCGTTATAATTTCTGTTTTTCACACGAGCCGCCACCCGAAAAAGAAATTCAGAAAGTAATTTTTAGTTTCTGAGATTTAAAAAACCAGGCGTCACTTCACAATCTTCAGCTTCGCGTATTTCAATAGCAGTTGCTTATTCCCTTCAGCCGGAAAAAAAACAGTGGCTTTGTTATCCGGAAAATTTCCTTCGAGATGAATTACTTTTCCCGTTCCGAATTTCTGATGTTCCACTTCCATTCCCACAACAATTTGTGAAGGATCATCCGCCACAAAATCATTTTCAACTGTTGCCGAAGAAGATTTTTGAGCTTTAGCCAATGGAACAAAATTATTTTTCAGAGGTTTCTTCGGTTGATAATTAGATTTGCGTTGATTATTCAGCCTGCTTTGCGAAAAATCATCATCATGAAAACTTCCCCATGAAGTTTCACTTTCCTGCTTTTTTGAGATATTAGTGAACTCAATAAAATCAGGATGCACTTCTTCGAGAAAACGGCTTGGCTCGCAGCCAATGAGATTTCCCCAGCGGTAACGGCTGACAGCATACGTTAATGTAAGCATTTTCTCCGCCCTTGTCATGGCTACATAAAACAGCCTGCGCTCTTCTTCCAAATCAGCGCGTGAAAGCATGGACATCTGCGAAGGAAAAAGATTTTCTTCCAGGCCCACTACAAACACTTCTTTAAATTCCAATCCCTTTGCGGAGTGAATGGTCATGAGGGAAACTTTATTATTGTCACCGTCATCTTTATTTTCAGCATCAGTGAGCAATGCAATATCCTGCATGTATAAATCTAAAGATTTGGCGGATTGGTTAATTGGTTGAGTGGTTGATTGGTTAATTGGTTGATCAGGTAATTGGGTAATCGGGTAATTCGGTAATTCGTCTGCATTTTGTGAAAACGGTTCTTCATTTGGTAAATTCGTCCCTGATTCATAATTCGCTGCTGTTGTAAATTCTTTTATTCCATTTAATAATTCCTGGATGTTTTCATAATGACCAAGTCCTTCGGGGGATTTATCATTGTAGAGGTCGCGCAAAATTCCTGTCGTGTTTGCAATGTAGCTTGCAAGATCATACGCATTGTGCGTCTTCATCATCACACGGAAGCTTTTTATCATGGAAACAAAATCAGCAATCTTTTCGCGCGTATTTGTTGCAATGCCTGTTGTTACAGTGTGAATATTTTCCAATACTTCCCAGATGCTTTTTTCACTTTGATCGGCTGCTACCACTAATTTATCTACGCTTGCCTGCCCTATGCCGCGTGCAGGATAATTAATCACACGCTTCAATGCCTCTTCATCATTCGGATTGATAGTAAGCCTGAAATAAGCAAGCAAATCTTTTATTTCTTTCCGGCTGTAAAATGAAAGTCCGCCATAAATGCGATAAGGGACATTTATCCTGCGCAACGCTTCTTCCATTGAACGCGATTGTGCATTGGTGCGATAAAGAATTGCAAAATCTTTATTGTGCAACTGGTGATTCATCTTATCCTGGAAAATCGAATTTGCAACAATGCTTCCTTCTTCATTGTCGCTCAATGCACGCAATACTTTTATTTTTGCACCATGGTCATTATCCGTCCAGACTTCTTTTCTTAACTGGTTGCGGTTGTTGAGTATAACACTGTTTGCGGCATTCACAATATTTTTTGTGGAACGGTAATTTTGCTCCAGCTTGAATACATGCAGATCGGGATAATCTTTTTCAAAGCTTAAGATGTTCTGAATGTTTGCTCCGCGAAAAGCGTAAATGCTTTGTGCATCATCACCCACCACGCAGATATTTTCATTTAATGCTGCAATCTTCCGCACAATCATGTATTGCACAAAATTCGTATCCTGGAATTCATCCACCATTACGTATTTGAATTTATGCTGGTATTTATTCAGCTCATCAGGAAAATTTTTCAAAAGCATATATGTATGATATAGCAAATCATCAAAGTCCATGGCGCCTGCTTTGAAACATCGCTTGGTATATAATTCAAATATGGCAGCTAATTGAGGCTTTCCGGA
>DATEMK010000554.1:0-2201 GCA_035275625.1 Bacteroidia bacterium | reverse complement strand
CGGATCTGATTTTACTGTTTTTAATGAAGAAAGCCTGGTTAACAAAATTTTTTATTCGATTTTTAGTTTTGAAAAACAGTTGCTGCAGAAAATTTCTTTTCCGTTTGGAGTATCTATATTATTATCTTATTCCAAATAGAATGAATTTGAAAAAAATGAATTTTGTCAATATATTGCTGATGAATTAAACTCTCAGAATTAAAAAATTAAGCACATAAATTTTCCCGATGAAGGAATGGATAAACAAAAAGAAAGAATTACTTATAGTAATCGTGCTTTTTATTACAGTTATTTACTTTCCGCTTTTTTTACATCTTGAAAGATTACCTATCCGCGTTTGGGACGAATCAAGAATAGCAACCAGCGCTGAGGAAATGATAGAAAATGAAAATTATATTGTGCCTTACAACGAAGGTGTCCCTGAAATGTGGAGTGTGAAACCGCCCTTATTAATTTGGATGCAGATTGTTTTATTAAAAACCATAGGATACAGGGAACTTTCTATTCGGCTCCCATCAGCCATAGCGGCTTTCCTTCTTTGTCTTTGTATGCTTTTTATTTCGTATAAATATTTAAAAAATTATCGCATTGGTTTTTTTGCGGTTATGGTAATGATAACTTCACATGGATTTATAGATGCGCATGCAACACGTACAGGAGATTATGATTCTTTATTGACACTTTTTTCAACCCTGTCGCTTTTAACATGGTTCTTGTTCATTGAGACTTCGGAACCACGAAAAAAAAATACGTTTCTTCTTTTGTTTTTTTTTATGATTACCTCCGGCATATTAACAAAAAGTGTAACCATACTCCTTTTTTCACCAGCAATTTTTTTCTATACGTTGTATAGAAAAAGCTTTTATAGCTTATTAAAAAATAAATATTTTTACATTGGTTTCGGATTGTGTGCAACAATTGTTCTTTCGTATTATTTCCTGAGGGAGCATAGAACACCGGGATTTTTGAAAGCTGTTTATGAAAACGAGCTCGGTGGAAGATATATGGAGGCATTAGATGAACATTATGGACCTTTCTGGTATTATTATGATAATTTCAGGAAATTTCAATTTAATAAATGGTTTTTTTTTCTGCCTGTTTGCTGGATAATAGGATTAACGTTTAAAGATATTTTAATAAAAAGATTATTCATTCTTGTTACAATTTCTATTGTTATATTTTTTCTTATCATTTCAACCGGACAAACCAAACTCCCATGGTACGACATGCCCCTTTATCCCTTAATGGCGTTGATTATTGGTATTGGTTTGGAAAGAGCTTTCAGCTTTATAAAGGATTACTTAAGCTCAAAAAACAACAAGATTCTTATGGTAATTCCTTATTTATTAATCTTGCTTTTGTTTTTTGATCCGTATAAAACCATAATCAATAAAGTTTATCAGCAGAAGGAATACTTCTGGGATGAAGAACAATATCACATCAGTTATTATTTAAGAGATATGATAAGAAATAATACTGTTGCCGACAATTATTTAATTTGTTATGATGAATACCGGCCGCCTGTCTTGTTTTATTCAAGAATACTAAATAGAAAAGGATATGACATTAAGTTTGCTGATTGCGAGCATTTGAAGGATGGAGCATTCGTTATAGCAAATAAAAAAAGTATTAAGGAATGTATCATCAATAAATATGATACCGCATTGATGGATGTTTATAGGAATGTTTCAGTTTACAAGGTAATAAGAAAAAAAAATTAGAAAATATTATTGTTCATTTAAAATTTCAAAAAAATATAAGGATGTTACCGTCAAATCTTCCCGCGAATACGTTTTATATTTTTCATCAACACCGGCTGACTTTACTTCTTCAATATTGAATTCCCTAGTTTTGAATTTCGCTTGCAGGAGATACCTTCTTGTTCCAAGTTCAGGGGCTTGGAAGGAACATTTTTTATCGGATAATTTCTGATACCGTTTTATATGATTGGCTGGATGAGTTAAGCGGTCTTCAAAATAAATATCCGTCAGGTACACCTTTGGTTATATACTTCTGAAACAAAAAATTTATCCTGTGTTTGAATGGCAAAAAGAAAATAGTTTTATGAATGATGGCTTTAGGATCCATTTTTTCATTTTTGCGTTAGATTTGATCAAAAAAGATATTAATTAAATAAAATTATTCGATTCTTTTGCTTTTTAGAATGATTCGGTTAAAAAAATATTTTGTGAATACTTTAT
>DATEMK010000553.1:0-11052 GCA_035275625.1 Bacteroidia bacterium | reverse complement strand
TCAACTGTTTTGCCATTGTATTTTGCATCAAATTTTACAAGCTCAATGGGCAACGGCACAACAGATCCCAAAGTGAAAGGTCCGTAAACACTTTGCGCTGCAAGCGTTGTTACACTTGACACCGTGAAACCGCCATTTCCGCGGTCATACCAGTTTCCCGTATTATGATTTGCGACAAGCAGGTTAGCGGGAGTATTTTGATAACCGCAACTGTTAGCGTCAAAATTCAGCGTAACAAAACGGTTTGAAGTTCCGATATCACGCGTAAGAATCCAGTATTCACAATTGCTGATGGTTGCTAAATTAGGCAGCAAACTATTTCCGTAAGGTACCTGTGGATTAGTATAAAAATATTCAGCAGTAAACTGTTCGGTATTAGAAGCAACAGAAAGCACAATGTCATCTATTGCATACGAAGGATCCTCCCCGACATTGTCATCGTTATTTGTCCAGTTAAATCCTATTTTAATATTGGGATTATTATTGGCGCTGGCGGGTAAAAGGGCAGAATAGGTGGTCCAAATACCCTGGCGTGAACCGTTACAGGCGCCACCGCAACAGGCGGTTTTGGCCGTATTAAGAAGCAATGACCATGTGCTTCCGTCATAATACCATAAGGATCCGTCATCAACTGCGCCAGATCCCCATTCGATATAGTTGAACGCTAAATTAATATTAGAATATCCTGTACAGTTTATGGAGGGAGACTCTGCCCTTACATTTGTCTGGGGAAACCAAAATCCCAGCCCCCCGGCAAGATATGCTGCGCCTGCATCGCCAAGCACTGATTGATTGGAACCTAAATGCAGGGAAGGATCCGTGCCGCCACATACGGAACCGCATGCAGCGGGGGCGTTGCCGCATTCTGCTCCGCTCACATACCAAATGTTCGGGTCGCCTCCGTTAGGTCCGGTATTAGTTGTAGTCCATGCACCATTTGGTCCGACATAAGAATTTGCATTGCAGTCGGATGCACAGCCGTTCTGAAAAGTTTCCGTCCAAAACGGACCGCCAGCAGGAGGGCCTGCTGAATATCCCAATGCCTGGTAGTCATTATTTTTTCCAATGGGAAATACAAATGCCTCATCACCTAATTTTCTTACCGGCCCTCTTACAAAGCTTGCATTGGAAGTATTCGTTGCAGTGGCGTTATCTTCTATCACCATGATGTTAGTCATGGTTGAATTGATCCTGCCATTTTGCAGATCAAGATTAAAATTAACTTTTACAGGACGGTTCAGGTTAATGTCGTTCCCGGTTTTTGTTACCTGCATCTGGTACATTCCGAAATTGGCTAAAGTTCCTGTCCCTGAAATATTCTGAGTTGCTCCTCCGCTGAACTTAAACTTTCGCGCATCGTTTGCATCATAAGTGGAACTGCCGTCAACAGTGAGGTCAGCATATAATTCAAAACCGGTTCCGTAATTTCTGAGGTTGCATCCTGCACGGATAAACATGTTTCCTAAAACCTGGACGCAGGACGCATTAAAATTATCACACAAAAAATCAACTGTCCCCATTCCGGTTGTTCCTCCAATGTCAAAAAATCCTTTTATAGTTGCTGTGCCGCCTGCACTTCCGGTGAAGGTAGAACCTACCGGTGTTGACCAGTTTCCTCCGGCCACATTTGCAATGGTTAAATTAGGATAAAACATTCCAATAGTGGTACATGTCGGATTTGCGGCAGAACTTTTTATTATACCCCAGTTAGCTGTTGCAGGTATAGTGCTGATGCCGCCATTGTAATTGCTCTGCCAGGTGCTTGCCAGTGTAGCCCCGCTTTTAATGTAGGTTCCATTGGCGCCAAGCGCCCATCTCGGAGCAGCGCCTGTCCATAAAGTGCTGTTAGGGCTTCGGTCAACAAAACTTCCGTCTACCTGCATATCTACTCCCGTGCCGTCATTAATAGTTTGCGTGCCTGCGCTGTAATCGAGTATGCCGCCATTCTGAATGGTCAGTTCATCCATCGTGGCGCTCGCTGTAAGAGTTACTGTATGAGGGCTTTGAATAGTTATGGTTTTTGAATATTTAGAGGGCGGAATTGTTGCCACAACACCGGGCCACGTTGCGGTGGGCGAAACTTCCCATATAGCAGGATTGTTCCAGTTGCCTGTAGCAATTGACCTGTAATGGTCAATTGAATTGTTAGCTGAAATATTTATATCGTCTATCCTCGATGACCCACCGGAAGCAACTGTTCCGAGAGCAACAGACGTATTGGTAGTCATCATCCAGCGGAAATAAACGGAAGGTTGATTTTCACACGCCACGGGCAAAACAATGTTTGTAAGCACACCGCTGGTGAAATTATCAGCAACGATAATTGCCGGTGCACCGGGAACAGGCGTCCATGGTCCGGCAGCGCCAATTTTATATTGCAAAGCAAAATCGCGCGGGCCCGTATTTGAACTTCTTTGTTTGGATGATATTTCAAGATTGAAATACCCTGTTGTATTAACCTGGATTTCCCACCATTTTACGCCCATCCCTGCATTCCAGTTTGTACACCATGCACACCATGTGGTTGCACCGGTATTTACTCCATAGCTGATTGCGCCTGTTCCACCAAGAGTAATAATTGTTTGCGCAGCATTGACCGGAATGCTGACGTCCACTATGGCATTATCTGGGTTATTCGGAAAATTCCATTCTTCCAGTGTTAATTGGGAAAAGGATGAATAACTCAGCAAAGAAAAGCTGAGCATCAAAAAATAAAATTTAAATTTTAGTAAATGGTTCTTCATTTACTGCTGATTATTGGTTTACAGTAAAATTATTCACATCAAATTTAAGCAAAATTTTCAATTCCTGTTTATGGTCAACCTGATTTTATTAACAGGGGATTTTTCCCGCTTTTTTCCCTTTTATCAAATCTATGTAAAATTCCGAAATCCTGAGGTATTTCCCGGAGAATCATACTAATTACGTATTTTCCGGAAATACGTTATGATGGTTAGCCCTACGCAAAAGAATCAGCAATGGTTATGTGTGCTGCTTTAATTTTTGCAGGTGTTCCGCTTTTTTCTTTTCAGCGTTTGCAATAGCCGATTTGGTAAAATAACGGTGCGATTCTAAAAATTTTATCTGCACCTGGTTCCATTCTTTTTCCGAATAAATTTTTCCTCTTTCGAGCCATTCCCTGAAAAGTTTTTGCCCTGTTTGAGTGAATGAATCGGTGCCGAGGTAATATAGATCTGCATCACATAAAATTTTTTCAAGATGTGTCTGCGGATTTTGCGGTGTTTTTGTCGCCATTATCAACGCGCAGATTTTTTCCACCTGCTCGTCTGAATAATCAAATAACGGAAGCTGTTTTCGTGCAATGAGGCAGCCTTCTTCTTCGTGCCCGTGATACGCATTTATAAATCCGCTGTCATGAAATAAGGCGGCAGTTTTCAGGAGAACCAGGTCTTCATCGCCAATTTCTTCCTCGTGCGCTATCTGAATGACGGCTTTCAGCACTTCAATAGTATGGTCATAATTATGATAGAACAGCGAACCCGGAAGGCCGGATTGCAACAGCTCTTTAATATATTTTTCAGCTTCCCGGAATTGCATTGGTTTTTAGTTGGAGACGGGTTTAAGTTTGAGATGCAGGGGCATTATTTTGTTTCACAGATTCTTCCTGTTTCCCAAACCAACAACCTTCTTCTTTTTAAGCATAAGTTCCCAAACCTACATGATTTTTTTTAATGCACAAAATCTTTATAAAAAAATACAATCATTTCTAAACTCTTAATTTGAAACCGCTATATTTACTCCCGATAAAAATTCACATGAAGAACCATCCTGGTAAAGAAAAGCTGGTAAACTTCCTTTCAAAAGTTTCTATATTCAGTAAGGCTGATAGTTCCATACTTAACCAGCTTGCGGAGAAAACGGCTTTAAATTCCTTTGAAGCCGGTGAAAATATTATCCGAAAAGGGGATATCGGTAACATGATGTACCTTATTTTTTCAGGGGATTTAAAGGTGCATGACGGTGAACATGAAGTGGCACGCCTGGAAAGCGGTGGTTTTTTCGGAGAGCAATCTTTGCTCGACAGCGAACCGCGGTCCATGTCGGTGACAGCTTTGAGTCCTGCTGTTTTAGGAAGCATCAGCCGGAATGATTTTTATGAAGTGTTGCAGACATTTCCGGCCATGACAAAAGACATTATTTCTGCTTTAAACCAGCGGCTTCGCAATCAAAATGAATTGCTGATCAGTGAATTTAAGAATAAAGAAGAGAGCCTGAAGGAGCTTGTAAAACTGCGTACCAAAGAACTGGAAGAAAAAAACACGCAACTGGAACAAGCCATGACGGATCTGAAAAAATCACAACAACAGCTCATACAAAGTGAAAAGCTGGCTTCCCTCGGACAGCTTACGGCAGGCATTGCGCATGAAATACAGAACCCGCTGAATTTTGTAAATAATTTTTCTCATTTTTCGAATGACCTGATCAAAGAAATTAAGGAAGCAAAAACAGATGAAGAGCGAAATGAAATTATGGGTGAGCTGGAAGTGAATCTTGAAAAAATTCACCATCACGGCAAGCGGGCGGATTCCATTGTAAAAAACATGCTGGAGCACAGCCGCAAAAGTTCAGGAGAGAAACAGCCTGTTGATCTCAATGCATTGTGCAACGAGTATTTTAACCTTGCTTTTCACGGAATGAGGGCGAATAATGCTGAATTCAATTGCACTATTGAAAAAAATTTAGCGACTGACTTGCCTAAGGCAAATGTAATACCGCAGGACATCAGCCGGGTGCTCATTAACCTTTTCAATAATGCTTTCTATGCTGTAAAAGAAAAAAGCCTGAAACCGGCAGGTGACAATTCGGAGAATATATATGCTCCCTGTGTTTGCTTAGCAACTCAATCACTCAATAACTCCATCACTATTTCAATAAAAGATAACGGCACCGGTATTCCCGAAGCCATCAAAGAAAAAATATTTCTTCCTTTTTTTACTACCAAACCCACCGGGCAGGGAACAGGTTTGGGTTTGAGCCTGAGCTATGATATCGTTAAAGCTCACGGAGGAGATATTACCTTAAACAGCAAAGAAGGCGAAGGAGCGGAATTTGTGGTGACGCTGCCGGTGTGATTTTTTTTTGAATTTCCTGAGAGAGCATGAAGTTCGGGGTGTCCGAAATGTTTAATGTCCCGTAGGGACACGATATGGGTAGCAAAGTTATATAACGAGAAAAGAAGTCCCGTCAGGGACGAAATATCGGTAACGCAATCACACAACTAAGAACGAAGTCCCGTAGGAATAAAATATCAAGATCATGTCTAACACTTACACTCAAATACATCTTCAACTAATCTTTGCAGTAAAATATCGTGCTGCAATAATTGACAAAAACTGGAAAGACGAACTTTATAAATACATCACCGGAATTGTTCAGGGAAACAAACATAAATTAGTAATTATTAATGGTGTTGAAAATCACGTTCATATTCTCATTGGCTACAGACCGCATCAATCTTTATCCGATTTAATGCAGGATATTAAAGGACAATCTTCAAAATGGATTAATGAAAAAAAGTTTACAAAATCAAAATTTAAATGGCAGGAAGGTTACGGAGCATTTTCTTACAGCCATTCACATTTATCAAAGGTGATAAACTACATCAACAACCAGGAAGCTCATCATAAAAAAATTTCATTTACGGATGAGTACAGATCATTCTTAAAAGCATTTGATATTGAGTTTGACGAACGATTTATTTTGAAGGAGCCGGAATAATAATATCCCGTCCCTACGGGACTTCCCTTATTTCAGTGTTATTGTGTTACCAATATCGTGTCCCTACGGGACAAAGAGCCGGTAAATATAAATTATTCTTTCGAAGAACTTTGGTTTGAATCCTGTCGGGTTTAGTTTCACCTCTGCACTATCACCTTCCCTCTTACCTCTTTTTCTTTACCTTTTAATGATGCAATATATAATCCCTCCGGCAGTGTACTTACATCAATCGGCTTTGATACATCACACTTCTGCTGAAAAATAATTCTGCCTTGTAAATCGCATAGAGTAAAGAATAAATTCTTCTCCACTGCCATGTTGCCGGGGCTTATGTTTATTTCATTACTGGCAGGGTTTGGATAAAATGAAAGAGGCTGCAAATTATTTTCAGGATTAAAAACAGAAGTGAAAACAGTATTGCCAAGACTGTCATATTTTACAAATGTTAAAAATCTCTGTTGAGGTAATGAACCAAACGTACTTCCGCAATATGCAAAACCACCATCAGATGTTCTTTTAATATTAGAAACATTAATAGGCAGTGGTTTATAACCTGACCAAATTGTATCCAAATTCTCATTCACAATGTATATGGCATGAGGCGTAACAAGAAGGAACCTATTCATAGTATAGTAATCTAATCCCAAAGCCGCTGTAATAAATGAAAGTGTTTTGGTCCATATAGTATCCCCGGTATTTCTATCAATTTTCATAGCATCCCAATCATATCCGCTACAAGTTATCAAATAATTTGAATCTGGTAAAATAACCAATCCTGTTTCATAATATTCCTGTGTGTTACCAGGCATATTTCCATAGCAATGATTCCAAATAACATTTCCCGGGCTATCACGTCTTTGAACCTGGTAAGGAATGGCTGCTCCTCCACATCCGCCACCACCAAGATACCCTCCATCAATATCGGGATATAATGTGCCTCCTCCAGGCATATATTGGTAATCATGCCATTGTTCATTAAAAACAGAATCTATCTTCAAAAATCCATAATCAGTAGCTGCATTTGTCATAATATACCCCTGGTCAGCTGTTTTATAAATCCTTAAAGAATAATCTCCTGTTGAAGATGAATCATAGCTTTTGCTCCAAAGAGAGTCGCCATTGATACTGTAAGCCCAAATCGTAATAATCGGATGGACCCCGGTAACAATAACTGCGGTATCATTCAGATGTTCAATACCATATAAATCATCTGACCAATCACATTTTTTAACCCAAACCGTATCTCCGTACTTGTCTATTCGCATCAATAAACCTTTATTAATACTACCCGCTCCACATCCTCCGGCAATAATAAAACCGGAATCTTTCAATTGTACAAAGCCATGAGCTGCATTGCTTAACTCAACTGAATAATTCCTTGCAAATTGAATTTGCTGAGCCGCTGATTTTTCATTTCTAAAAAAAGTCATGCTTGCAATACAAAATACAAGCATGGCATTTTTATAGGACTTTGATATATTCATTTACAAACGATGTTGCTAATTAAAGCGAAGGTAACCATTCTTTATAAACACTCCAACTTACAATCTGTAATTATATATAAGTAAGGCGTCAGCGAACTTTTTAATAATCCCAGCGCACGCCTTGATAATCTTCGCGCATCCCTTGATAATGTTTGCGCAAGCCTTGATAATCTTCGCGCATCCCTTGATAATCTCCGCGCACACCTTGATAGACATGGCGCACGCCTTGATAATCTCCGCGCATCCGTTGATAATATCCGCGCACGTCTTGATAATCTTCGCGCATCCCTTGATAATCTCCGCGCATCCCCTGATAATGTCCGCGCATGCCTTAATAATCTTCGCGCATGCCTTAATAAGTCGAAGCGAATCCTGCAATAAGTCAAAGCGAACTATTAATTTGCTGAATTTTTACTTTTATCAGCATTATTTTCCATATCATTTTTGTAATGTTTTCGGCAATCCTTTAAAAAAACTTTGCCCTTTTTATTAAGTACCGGCATTTTTCAATCAAATACAGTCATTTAATCGTCAAAATTTCAATTTTTCTGATGTAAGAGAATTGAAATTATGCATAACCTATAGTGTATCCGCACGTTTATAACGGTAAATAAAAATATATAAAATAATTTTAAACCTATTTAGTATGACAAATTTCAAACACTTCCTTCTCAGATTATTAATGTTAAACCGTATTCTCGGTCTCGTATTCAGCGATCAGTGGACAGCATTGATTGAAAGCGTACCTGGAATGAAAGCCGCCTGCGACAAATTAAAGCTGCTTGTTCAGGCCCTTGAGCAAAAGCTCGCAAAATACCGCGACATTATTACAGGTGTGGCTACCGAAAAAAGACTTGCACGCAAGTCATTGGCAGAAATCAGTTTTCAAATTATGGCTGCTGCCAGATCATGGGCTGTGAAAAATTCAAATTTTCAGCTTGCAGAAACCCTTGATTACAGCCTTCCGGAGCTATTAAAATTGGGTTTCCAGACCATTCTTGATGTTACAGCAAATGCACAAAACAAAATCGAGCCTCATCTTGCTGATTTGGTTCCATTTGGTATTTCCCAGGCACAATTCGATTTATGGAAATCAAAGCACAGCGATCTTAATGCATATATGAAAAATGGTCCTAAGTCAGCCATTAACCAGCGCAGGGCGCTTGGCGAAGAAATGCTGAATGATATGAAAACCACTATGGATTTTTTCGACAACCAGTTAACTCCGCTTACCGCTAATTTCATCAACACTCCTGCATTTTATCTCTCTTTCCGCAACGATAGCATTGTCGGTGAGGGCAATACCCATCACACCCGCCTTATTGCACACTGCCAGTCAGAGTTAGGAAATCCGTTTTACGGCCTTACTGTTACAGTTGATCAGTTTACCGATCCGGAAACCGGCAAAACGTATGCTGCGGATTCAGCCATTACAGATCCTAACGGTGATGCCGAAGTCATTGAATTCTTTGCGGGTAACCGTACCGTTACTATATCCGGTCCCAATATAGAAACTACCACTTTCCCTGCCATACAGTTTGAAAGAGGAAAAGCAATTTCAAAAACGTTCATTGTCCGTCCTGCATTCACCAACATTCCTGCTCCGGCACAGAACCCGGAAAATGTAAGCAACTCATAATATTACCTGCTGCCTTCTGAACCCGCTCCGCTTCAGGCGGACGGGTTTTTTTCTTTCCACCATCTCCGTCATGCCGAACTTGTTTCGGCACCCCCTAATTACCCTAATTACCCAATTACCCAATTACCTTAACCCCCCCTTACCTCACAAGGTTCACCGTCCCAGCCAGCAAATGCGTTTTATTAAAAATATCCGTCATATTTACTTTATAGACATACGTCCCTTCAGGGGCGCGGTGATTTTTAAACGATCCGTTCCAGCGGCCCCACGGGCTTTCCGTTTCAAATAACAACTGCCCGTACCTGTTAAAAATAACCATCCTGAAATCATTCACATTGGTAACACTGCCTGTAAAAAAATCATTTTTCCCGTCACCGTTTGGTGAGAACGCATTCGGAAAATAAGAAACATATTCCGTTGCCGTTTCATTGCTCACCGAATCAAGGCATCCCGATTCATTCATCACAACAAGCTGCACCGGGTAAACTCCTCCCCTTTCATATTCATGAATATTGTTTGGCAGGCTGGAAACGCTTCCGTCCCCGAAGTCCCATTTCCATTCAATAATCCGGGGACCCGCAATGACATACGATGAATCGGTAAAGCTCACCTTAGTTGCAATAATCCGGGTTGCGTTAAACGCAGCATGGAACAGCATCGGTTGCAACAATTTACTAAGCGTTAGCGTGCAGCCTGTAACAGAAGTAACCGTACATGTATAAATAGTTTGCACTTCCGGGTTTGGAATAGTGACGGATGTGGCAGTGCTTCCGTTTGTCCAGAGGTAGGCGGCAAAACCCGGGGGAGCTTCCAGCGTGGTTATATTATCTCCACCGGGACACGTAACAGAGCTGATTTCAAATGGCGAGACGGAACACTCGAGGTACGCATAGCCGAAATGTCCCCCCAGAGCACAATCGGCAGTGGTAAATTCTATGGTTACCGTCTCACCAATGTAATCAGACAGCTGGATGCCGACAGTTGTCCACGGCTTGATGCGATAATTGCCATTATTAATAAAACCGGGAATACTTCCGCTTGCTATCACATTATAAGTTCCGCAGGGTATAGCATTGCCTGCCTGGTCAAATACACGGATGGAAAACCGCGGCTGATCGGCAGGTGAATGGCCGGGATCCTCCAGCACCACGGCATAGCGGTAAATGAACAGCGAAGTCTCTTCAGTCACCGTTAGTGAATACAGCAGCTGCTCCGCTTCAGCGCCTGTATTGCTGTTGCCGAGACGGGCAGTATAGTTGCCGCCATCAGCCGGCAGGTAAGGAATCAGTCCTAAAGAAAGAGGGTCTGTTGCAGAACCTGACATGATCGTGTGCCTGCCTTCAACAATTCCTGTGAGGTTCATGATCACGGGGCAGCAATCCCCGGTTTTACCGGTCCAGTTATCAAAGCTGTTCAATTCGAAATCTGCATTAATGCCATTCCCTGTTTGTGCATTCACTTCAGTTATTATGAATACAAGCGTCATTTGGATAAGATGATTTGTTTTCATAGTTTATATTTTTTAGTTAGTTGTCCTTCGAAAATTATTTTCAGAGATAAAAGTGATTTCATAATTTCTTTAGTTGAAAAAGTAATCCGGAAAAACCCGTTATTCATTCATTTGCTACTATAAAGTTATATTCGTCCGCTGCGGTTTGCGTAAAAAGGAACATAAATTATACTTTAGTTGTATAAATTCAGCATATTATTGTATGATATTGATCACAGGATTTACTTTTATCCTTTCCTGGAAACATGTTCATTTTTGATTTTATAAAATTGCCGGAGAACAAATCTTTCAGGTCAAAGTAAGCTTTAAAAACCCTAAATTTGCACTCAAATTTTACAGCATGAAAATCGAACAGTTTTATGATAAAGGCCTTGCGCACGGGTCTTATGCCATTGTGAGCGGAGAACAGATGGCGGTGATTGATCCTGCCCGCGATCCGCAGCAGTATTATGATTTCGCTAAAAAGAACAATGCCGCGATTGTCGCTGTTTTTGAAACGCATCCTCATGCTGATTTTGTAAGTTCCCACCTTGAAATTTCTAAAACAACAGGTGCAAAAATCTATGTAAGCAAATTGCTTGGCGCAGAGTATCCGCACCAGAGTTTTGATGACGGAGATATTTTACAATTAGGAAATGTAAAGCTGAAAGCCATCAATACCCCCGGCCATTCGCCTGACA
>DATEMK010000552.1:0-3371 GCA_035275625.1 Bacteroidia bacterium | reverse complement strand
TCATTCTTTTCTTCATTTTGTGTCGAAACCATTATAATTTCTTCTTGTGTCATCTCATCTTGAACCATTGGTTGATTTGTCAGCTGGTCGTTGACCAAAACATTATCAATTATTCCTTCATCAAGCACTTCATAAATTGACCCTTTGTCATCATTTCTCTCTTCATCGCTGCTGAATGCATCGTTCTCGTCATCAATTGTTGAATATGACATTTTATCACTTTCTTGGTCATCATTCTCCAATTGGATTGATTCCAATGCTTCTGCCATTTCGTGTTTCTCGGCATTTTCCAGATCAAATTTTGCAAGTCTTGGATCGCATGGAGGCGAATCAGGAACATCATCTTCTGAAACTTGCCCAAATGCTGGCATCATAAGTGACATATCTTGCACTTTTTCTAAAATTGAAATTGAAAAAATTTCCTTTTTATAACCATCAAATTCAAAATTTTCGGCATTATTCATTTTGGGGTATTTACTCTTTATTTTCACTTTATTCAATAATCTTGGAATCTTTATAATCCTCTCTAAAGGCACAGTAATGAAACCACTTTTCAGTGACTTTCCTATGGCCTTTAAAGTGACTGATGTAGTATTAAAATTTATAATTTCGTAAGGCCCAAAAATAAAATTGCCTAATTTTGTACGAGTCGATTTCGGAATCATCATCATAACATTTTCTCCAATTTCAAATTTAAGACTCGTTTTGTACTTTTTATCAAAATCAGATTTCATTTTACCCCTATAAGTTACTAAGTTCTGATTAGCACTGGCCAATAATTCCTGCCAGTTTTCCCGAAAAAATTGCAGATACGTATCCTTATCAACAGTGTAACTTGGATTCGAGTCTAAGGGGCAATCAAATATATTAGTAACTCTCCCAAAGAATAGCTCAAAAGGTTGAAATTTTGTGCTCAGACAGGGAGTCACGTTGTGACAAAAAGTCACATATGGCAAAAAGTCTTCCCAACTATGGGATGACGCCCTTTTCTTATTCAAACTGCTTTTAATAACCCCATTAAATCTCTCCACCATTCCGTTACAACTGGGATCATAACCCAAAGTTGTTGAAATTTTAATCTTTAAAATTTTGCAGATCCCTTCCAGGACCTGATTACAAAATTCTTTCCCTCTGTCACTATGAATTCTATCGGGGAAACCAAACTTTAAAATATACTCCTCCACAACTGCTTTAGCCGCGCTTTCTGCAGACTTGTCAAACAGGGGGTAGTAACTACAAAACGAGAAAAGTGATCAATAATACTCAAGATATATCTGAAACCAGACGACGATTTATGCGTCATGTCTACCAAATCAATACAAACCAATTCTAAGGGTTTGCAAGTAACTATCGGATTCAAGGGCGGTAGGTTATTTCTAGGGTATCGGTTAAACAAACAATCTTGACATTTAATAACATGTGACTCAATATCAGACCGCATATTCGGCCAAAAAAATTGACAATTCAATTGCAAAAAAATCTTCTTAACACCGAAGTGATTTCCAATTGTACCCCCATGGGCTTGATCAATTATATTACTCCTTAAAGATTCTGGTACACATAATAACTTTCTTCCATTCATATCAGAAAAATAAAGTAAACTATTAACAACAAAAAAATTATGAGCTGATGATATAAGAAATTTTGGGTTGGTAGTAGGTATAATACGATCTTTCAAAAATTTATACAAATCACAAAAATTTGGGCACGAAAGGTAAGCCGTAATCCAGTTGAGGTTGTTTTGAGGTGTCGGTAGTGTTGATTCATTTGATGAAGCTTGATATTGTAATGTAGATGTAGTAAAATTACTGTTTGGTTCATTGGCCGCATTCAGAATATCTTGAAAATTCGAATTATTTTTCCTTGGCACATGTGAAAATTTGTTAAAAATTTTGTGCCTAAAAACTTTATTTCTATTCAAGCCTTTTGAACCAAAGTAACTTTTATTCTTATGGATAATGTGTGAGACTCTAACACCTTTATCCTTAATAACAGGCAATTCCAAATTTTCAACCGACCTAGATAAACAATCAGCTACCAAATTTTTCTTCCCCTCTATATGAGTGATTTGCAAATCGTATCTCGCCCTAAGTTTTATCAATAATCTTTCAATATCCCAGTTATCGCAGGCCTTGTTGGATTTAAACAAAGGCAAGATGGCTGAATTATCAGTCACTATAATTGTTTTTAGACCCATTATAAACTGCTGAAACTTCGTGCATGCGAAGTCTATAGCTAGTAACTCTTGTTTGGTCGATCCATAAGACATTCCGGCCATCCCTAATTTTCTGCTTACGGAGTATAATGGCCTTAAATCTCCATTTTTATCAGCTTGTGCCAAAACTGCACCTACTCCATGACCGGAGGCATCAGAAAAAATTACAAATGGTCTTTTCTCACCATTTTTCGCAGCTTCGAAATCTGGGTAAGGCAACAAAATGTTACTTTTAAATTGGCTTTTAAGGGTCTCAAACGCATCAATAGTTTCCGATGTGTGTTGCAGCTTATTATCCTTAGTACTAGCGACTAATTTGTGAAGAGGATGTGCAAATTTCGAGAAATTATAAATAAACTTTCGGTAATATGAACACATTCCCAAAAAAGATTGTAATTGCTTTTTAGTGCTTGAAAGTGGAATAGCTTCAATTGCTTTAATCTTATCTTCATCCATCTTAATACCTTGGCCAGTAATTAAATGACCTAGGAAAAGTAACGATTCTTGGAAAAATAGTGACTTTTCAGGCTTAATTCTAAGACCTGCATTTCTAATCCGATCTAACACTATTTTTAAATGTTTTTCGTGTTCATCAAAAGAATCACTTGCAATTATAATATCGTCCACATAAACTGTGACGAAATCCAAACCAGCAAGGATAAAAGACATAATTCTTTGAAATATAGACACTGCATTAGTTAATCCGAAAGGTAGAACTTTAAACTGAAAAAATCCAGCAGGTACAGCAAATGCTGTTTTTTGTTTTGCGTCATCAGTGAGTGGGATCTGCCAATAACCACTATATAAATCCAAAGAAGTGAAATATTTCTTATTAGCAAACGATGCTAAAATAGAATCGATATTTGGAATCGGAAACGCATCTTTTATAGTCACTGAATTTAATCTTCTAAAGTCTATGCAGAATCTAATGGTTCCGTCCTTTTTTCCTACGAGGGTAATTGGACTACACCAGGGTGAATTGCTAGGCTCTATTACACCCTGTCGTAAAAATTGCTCAATCATCTGAGTCACTTTCTCTTTGAACTGTGGAGCTATAGGCCTAGGTTTAGATTTTATGGGTAAGGAATCCCCAGTATTTATATCAACCGCAGTGATCTTAGTTTGCGTAAGCTCAAGTTCAGTGACTGCAAACGAC
>DATEMK010000551.1:0-8278 GCA_035275625.1 Bacteroidia bacterium | reverse complement strand
CCAATTTTTTATTTCCAATTCACACTAAAACCACTGGCATTTCAGTATTTTTACTTTGAAAAATCAATAGTGTAATATAATAGGTACTCCAAATTAAAACAACAAATCAAATTACAACGAAAAATGGTTTGTATTTAATCACAAAAAAAATAAAAATAATTTTTAAAGTTTATGAAAGCAAATATTTTCACCTTACCAAACGGCATTCGAATTGTTCACGAATTTTCTGCCGGAAGTCCCATTGCACATTGCGCGCTTGTAATCAATGCGGGCACACGAAATGAAATCAAAGGAAAAGAAGGCATCGCACATTTTATAGAACATGTTTTATTCAAAGGTACTCGCAATCGCAAAGCATATCACATTCTCAGCCGCATGGAAAATGTGGGTGGTGAAATGAACGCTTATACATCAAAGGAAGAAACCTGCGTGCATAGTTCGTTCATGGCTGATTATTTTGAACGCGCTGCTGAACTGTTGTCTGATATTGTATTCTGTTCTGTTTTTCCTGCCAAAGAAATTATAAAAGAAAAAGAAGTGGTGCTGGATGAAATCCGTTCGTACCAGGATTCGCCTTACGAGCAGATATATGATGATTTTGAAGGATTGATTTTTTTTGGACATCCGCTCGGAAACCCAACGCTGGGTACGGTTGACTCTGTAAAAAATTTCAAACGCAAAGACATTTTTAATTTTATCAGGAATAATTACAGTACGGATGAAATGGTATTTTCTGTTTTAGGAAATATTCCGTGGCAGGAAGTAAAAAATAAGGCAGAAAAATACCTTGCACGCATTCCACAGCGGTTTTCTGAAAAAGATAATGCGAAAGTAGCCGTGAAATATAAACCAAGAACGATGGAGATTGACAAGCCAACCGTGCAATCGCATTTCATGCTGGGCAATAAAGCATATTCAATAAAAAGCAAATACCGTCTTCCGTTTATTCTGCTGAACAATATTTTAGGAGGACCCGGTTTGAATTCCCGCCTCAACCTGGGAATCCGCGAAAAATTCGGATTCGCTTACGCTTTGGAATCATCTTACGAGTCATACCGGGATTCAGGAATTTTTACGATTTATCTTTCCACAGAAAAAAAATCATTGGAAAGGACAATTTCTCTTGTTTACGGAGAATTAAAAAAATTGCGCGAAAGAAAGATAAGCTCTTTTCAGCTCGGGCAATATAAACAGCAGCTGATCGGCCAGGTCATGATGTCGCAGGAAAACCGGGTGGGCACTATGCTTGCCAATGGCAAAAATGTTCTCACCTTCGGACGAATTTTTTCTGTAAAAGAAATTGTTTCATGGATTGAAAGTGTAACGGCAAAACAATTGCGTGAAGTAGCCAACGAAGTTTTTGAAGAAAGCAGTTTAAGTACGCTCGAATATAAAGCGGGATGAAGAAGTTTAAAGTTTAAAGTTGACTGACGCGACTTAGAACTTCAAACCTCAAACTTCAAACTATTCCAAATACATCACCCTCTTTACCGCCTCAATAACTCTTTTCGGGTTCGGAAGAAAAGCTTCAATTAAAGTAGGGGCATAGGGAAGAGGGACATCACCGCCCATTACACGCAAAACAGGAGCATCGAGAAAATCAAAAGCGTCTTTCTGAACTTTAAAAGCAATTTCAGTTGCAATAGTTCCAAGGGGCCATGATTCTTCCACAATAACCAAACGGTTTGTTTTTTTTACGGAGGCAATTATCGTTTCATAATCAATTGGCCGGACAGTCCGAAGGTCAATTACCTCGGCATTTATATTTTCTTTTGATAACTCTTCTGCAGCTTTCAACGCAATTTTCATCATCTTGCCAAAAGAAACCAGGGTAACATCATTCCCTGCCTTTTTAATATCAGCAACTCCGATAGGCATCAGGTATTCTCCCTCGGGAACCTGTCCTTTATCACCATACATTTGCTCTGACTCCATAAATATTACCGGATCATTATCACGGATGGCAGATTTCAACAATCCTTTTGCATCAGCCGGGTTAGACGGAACAATAACTTTTAATCCGGGACAGTTGGCATACCAGCTTTCAAAAGCCTGCGAATGCTGTGAACTTAACATTCCCGCAGAAGCAGTCGGTCCGCGAAAAACAATCGGGACATTAAAATGCCCGCCACTCATGCTCATCATTTTTGCAGCGCCATTTATAACCTGGTCAATTGCGACAAGAGAAAAATTAAAGGTCATAAATTCAATTATGGGCCTTAAACCATTCATACCGGCTCCGATGCCAATACCGGCAAAACCTAATTCCGAAATAGGAGTGTCAACTACGCGCTTTGCACCGAATTCATCCAGCATGCCCTGGCTCACTTTATACGCTCCATTGTATTGCGCAACTTCTTCGCCCATTAAAAAAACATTCGGGTCGCGCCTCATTTCTTCACTCATTGCTTCGCGCAAAGCTTCACGGAATTGAAGTTCTTTCATTTGAGAGATTCAGGGTTTTTAAGAAGGCGCAAAAATAATGATTAATGGTTACAGCTTAGTCGGATCATCCAAATCATAATAATCCAGGCGTTCATCGTTCAAAAGAAAATTATCACCCGTTCGTTTCCATTTCAAATCACCGATTAAAATACGGAGTGAAACTTTTATGTAGGGTGCCGGTTTTAGATCACCTTTAAAAAAACTTTCGCCTGAAGAAAAACTGCCCTCCGAAAATGAAATATTTCTTTTTAATGAATAACCGATTTCAGGTGTAAAATGAAATCTGTCACCTGAAGCCATTTTATAATTGGCACCTAATTTAATATTTCGTGAACGGAACTTTACAATTGCATCATTATTGGGATAAAAAAATGTATCATTCAAAGTTGCAAACTGGTATGCATTGCCATCCGGCTGAATAAAAAAAGTGAGCATGTTAAATTCATTTGTTTTAAGCATGTATGAAATGCTTAAGGGTAAAGTGATCTTTAATTTACTTTTATCGCCTGTGCGGATGATGCAGCCTAAAATGGGCAATGGCAAACCTCTTCCATAAACAAAACTGTAAACGAAACCAGCGTGGTAAGAAAAATTTCCGTTCACTTTATGCTTGAATAAAACATGCCCTGTATAACGGATGCTGTAACTGCTTAAGGTTTTAATATCCTCTGCAATACCTGCATTAAAACCACCGAGCCAGGTGTTTTTATTTCCGCTGTTGTAAATGATACTTGCGCCCAAAGTACCATTAACCAACTGGTGTTGCGAATCAATAAAGGTAAAAAAGGGGAGAGCATACCCTGCATTAAAATTTGCAAGAACAACCATGCTGCGATAACCAAGATCATTTGTCAATGAATATCTACGGCTCATCAAAGGATAAACAAACCCCAGCTGGCTTTTCGCCACGCTGAATTCTCCAGATGTATCTTTAAGTCCTGATGGAATAACATATTCACCGGATAATTTTATCTGCGGGCTTAAAAATTTTCTGTCTTGTGCTGAGATTTTATGAAAAAGAATAAAAGTTATTGAAATGAGTAAAAACGGTTTGATTAATTTCATAGAATAAAAATAACACTGCAAAGTAAAGTATTCAGATCAGAAAAAACGGAAATAGTTTAAAAGAGCTTACTGAAAAAACTACTGTTCTGAATTATTCCGGATCATCATCTTCAATTCCATTAAAGGAATTAAACGCCTGCTTTAGCTCATTAAAAGTATGCTGGTCATGTTGATTTTTTGCAAGTTCAATTCCTTTTAAATACAGTTGATTCGCTTTTTCTTTTTCATTAATCTTTTCATTTAATTTTCCGAAATGATAATAAGCCGGAAGATAACCGGGATGTTTATCAACAAGTGTTGAAAAAAAATTATTTGCCGTCACATTTTCCCCCAGCTTTGTGTATTCCAATGCCAGTGCATATAAGGTAAAGGCATCATCAGGATCATCTTTTAAATATTCTTTCAGAAGTTCAATCCTGTTTATGGACATACTTTTATTTTTATTTTTAAACTCCGATGTAATGATTAAATTCGCACAAAATTTAAGGTACGAATAACCTGCCTACCGGCAGGCAGGCGAATTGGTTCGAATTTACGAATAACGAACATAACCTTAAACTTTAAACTTTAAACCTTAAACCATTCATGAAAATCCTCGTTTGCATCAGCAACGTTCCAGATACCACTACAAAAATTAATTTTACCCCTGACAATAAATCGCTCGTTACACAAGGCGTTCAGTTTATCATCAATCCTTATGATGAAATGGCTTTGACCCGTGCATTAGAATTGACAGAAGCAGGCGGGGGAACGGTAACAGTAATTAACGTAGGAGATGTTTCTACCGAACCTACTATCCGCAAAGCCCTTGCAATTGGCGCCACAGATGCCATCCGGGTAAATGCTGTTCCGCGAGATGCATTTTTTGTGGCAAAGCAAATTGCAGAAATAGCAAAGAAAAATAATTACGATTTGATCCTTGCCGGCCGTGAATCTATTGATTACAATGGTTCACAGGTTCCTGCAATGATTGGCGAGCTGCTTGGAATTCCATCTGTCAGTATTTGCAAATCACTCAAAGCAGAAGGAAATACAGTTACTATTGAAAGAGAAATTGAAGGAGGAAAAGAAATTCTCAGTTGTGATTTGCCTGTTATAGCAGGCGCTTCAGAAGGAATTGCTGAACCCCGCATTCCAAACATGAGAGGCATCATGAGTGCAAGAACAAAACCATTAACTGTTATAGAGCCAATAGAGGTTCCGCAACATAGCCAGGTTATAAATTACGATAAGCCAAAACCACGCGGACAGGTAAATTTAATTCCAGCCGACAATGTGGATAAACTTGTTGAACTGCTTCATACCGAAGCAAAAGTTATTTAATCAATTGCTATATTGTTATCTACGGGAAGGCAATTTAACATTTCAACAATTTAACAATTTAACAATTCAATTATATGTCAGTATTAGTTTACGCAGAAAACTCAGGAGGAAAATTTAAGAAATCATCTTTTGAAGCAATTTCTTATGGAAATGAAATTGCCCGGATGTCGGGCAGCGATTTAAAAGTAATTTCTATAGGTGATGTTTCTCCAGATGAATTAAAGAAGCCGGGAAATTATGGCGCAAAAAAAATTTTAAATGCGGCTGCTGATAACTTAAAATCTTTTACAAACCAGGCTTATGCCGCAGTAATTGCAGAAGCGGCAAAGGCTGAAGATGCAAAAGTAATTGTATTGTCTGCTTCTTTTTCAGGCAAAGGGCTTGCACCCCGCATTGCAATTAAATTAGAGGCAGGCCTTGCCGATGGCGCAGTAAGTTTACCCGATGTAACAAATGGTTTTAAAGTGCGTAAGACGGCATTCTCCGGTAAAGCCTTTGCAGATGTAACATTAACTTCAGAAAGAAAAATTATTACGCTTATTCCTAATTCATATAAAGTAGTGGAAGATATTAAGCAGCCGGAAATGGCTGATTTTAATCCTCCCATCGCTGATGCTGATTTTAAAATGGTAATTAAAGAAACTATTCGTGCTTCAGATAAAATTTCATTGCCTGATGCCGAATTGGTTGTTTCAGGCGGCAGGGGATTAAAAGGTCCTGAAAATTGGGGCATGGTAGAAGAGCTGGCTGGTTTATTGGGCGCAGCAACTGCCTGTTCTAAACCTGTCAGTGATGCCAATTGGCGTCCGCATAGTGAGCACGTTGGGCAAACAGGAATTTCCATCAGCCCTAATCTTTATGTTGCCATCGGGATCTCAGGAGCCATTCAGCATCTTGCCGGGGTCAGCTCTTCAAAAAATATTGTGGTAATAAATAAAGACCCCGAAGCGCCTTTCTTTAAGGCGGCTGATTATGGAATTGTGGGGGATGCTTTCGAGGTAATACCGAAATTAATTGAAGCGATTAAAAAATTTAAATCTGCACATGCTTAACTTATTTACTTTTCACTATTTTTAAAGCCTCAAATGCACATGATACAAAAATCAAAATTGGAAATGGTTTCTGCATTCCATCTGACCGGTAAAAAAAAATAAAAAAAAATCAGGTGAAATGAAAAAATTAAAATTAGAGATTATTGGATTATCCTTCAGCCAGACACAGAGTGGCGCTTATGCATTGGTGCTGGGTGAAGAAACCGGCAAACGCAGGTTGCCTATCATCATTGGCGGATTTGAAGCGCAGGCCATCGCAGTGGAATTGGAAAACATGACGCCCAGCCGGCCCCTTACACATGATTTGTTTAAAAACTTTGCTATCGCTTATGGAATTTCGATCCAGGAAGTAGTTATTTATAATCTGAAAGAAGGAATTTTTTATTCCAAGCTCATGTGCACCGATGGTGACAAGTCAATGGAAATAGACGCACGTACTTCCGATGCAATTGCAATGGCAGTTCGTTTTAACTGCCCCATTTATACGTACGAGTTTATCCTTTCCCAGGCAGGTGTTTTATTGGATGATGAAAATACCATCATTGACCAGCCCAAGCCCGAAAAAGAAAAAGAAAAGAAAGCCGCTGTTTCAAAATCATCTTCTGCCAAAGAAGGTGAATACGCTTCCATGACCACCGAAGAATTAAAAGAATCATTAATGCGCGCCATTGATGAGGAAGCTTATGAGCGGGCCGGCAAGATTCGTGATGAGATTGCCAAAAGGAAAAAAACTTCTTAGCCTTTGTTCCTTAATTGCACAGATTTAAAGGTTAGCTTTTATAACAACTGGGATTCATTATTTCATTCGGTTTTCTAAACTAAAAAATTTATGAGCATAAAAACCCGCCTCACCATTATGAATTTTTTGGAGTTCTTTATCTGGGGCTCATGGTTAATTTCTCTTGGAGGTTATATGTTCGCTACCCTGCATGCAACCGGTAGCCAGATAGGTGCAGCCTATGGAACCATGGGACTTGCGTCACTGTTTATGCCCGCATTACTTGGTATTGTTTCTGACCGATGGATAAATGCCGAACGTGTTTTAGGAGCCTGCCACATTGCAGGTGCCATACTTTTATTTTGGGCTTCACAGGTTAATGACCCGCAGATGATGTACTGGGTTATCTTTTTTAATTCCATGGCTTTTTTGCCAACTATTGCTTTGAACAACACAGTATCATATATCGTTTTGGAAAATAAAGGGTTCAATATTGTAAAAGATTTTCCTCCGATACGTGTATGGGGTACCGTAGGATTTATACTCGCTATGTGGCTTGTTGATTTATTAGGATGGACTAAAAGCCCGATTCAATTCCAGGTGGCTTCGGCTGCTTCATTGCTCATGGGGATTTATTGCTTTACCATGCCTGAATGTAAACCTGCCAAGTCCACTCAAAATGCATCCTGGATTTCTTCGTTAGGACTTGATGCATTTGTTTTATTCCGCCAGCGTAAAATGAGCATCTTTTTTTTCTTTGCCATGTTGCTCGGTGCGGCTTTACAAATTACCAATGCTTTTGGCGAACCATTCTTACATGACTTCGAAAGCATTCCCGAATACGCAAATTCTTTTGCCGTACAACATCCAAGCGTTTTAATTTCAATTTCACAAATCTCTGAAACACTGTTTATTCTCACCATTCCTTTTTTCCTGCATCGGTTTGGAATAAAAAAAGTTATGCTGATGAGTATGTTTGCCTGGGCTTTTCGTTTTGGTTTATTTGGAATTGGTAATCCCGGAAGCGGGTTAGTGCTCCTTATTTTGTCAATGATAATTTACGGAATGGCATTTGACTTTTTCAATATATCAGGTTCATTGTTTGTAGAGAAAGAAGCCGATATAAAAATAAGAGCAAGTGCACAAGGTTTGTTTATGTTTATGACAAACGGAATCGGGGCTTATCTCGGAGGAACCATCAGCGGATGGGTTGTAGATCATTTTACCGTAAATGGAATTAAAGACTGGCAAAGCATCTGGTTTACGTTTGCAGGATATGCATTAATCCTTGGTATTATTTTTCCCTTTGTTTTTAGATACAAGCATAGCCCCACCGATGCTGAGATTAATAAAGCAGATGCCAAAAGCATGAAAGCGCATTAGGATAAAAATCCTTCCATATTTTTTATTCCCAATAAAAAGTCATCTTTGCTTTTCCATTGACTTATTAAAATAATAATGTTTGAAAATCTTCCCGACTTTTTCCACACTCTTTTAAGCTCTGAAAAAATTATTCAGTACGGAGGACTAACGCTTATAATCATTGTGATCTTTGCTGAAACGGGATTGTTCATTGGTTTTTTTCTTCCCGGGGATTATTTGTTATTCACTTCAGGAGTCTTATGCGGAACAAACCATCTTGATATTTCAGTTTTTATTTTACTCATCTCCCTCA